>SKTL01000509.1 GCA_007122555.1 Thermomicrobiaceae bacterium
ATACGCCGTCGCGCCGGCTGCTCTATCAGATCATCGAGATCGAGGGCGGGCTGACCGGCCACGAGCTCGCCGCGAAGCTCGATACGGCGTTCGAGGCGATCCGGGACCCGCTGCGCACGCTTTACCGGGCCGGATTGCTCTTCGCCGAGCAGGCGGAGCTGGGCGTCGATGATCGCGGCGAGGCGCGGCTGCTGGCGGCGAGAGAGATTGCCGGGCTGGCGAATCGCATCCGCCAGGAGCAGGGGCAGACCGACCCCGATCAATGCAATCTGACCGAGCTGCTGGATCGCCTGGACGAAGCCGATCTGGCCGAGATCGCCAGCTCGCTCGGCTACACGGTTATCCCGGCGGTGGCGATCCGGGCGGACCTTATCGAGTACGTCCGGCCGCGCCTTTCCGATCCAGACCGGATCAACCGGACCCGTCGGGAGCTCGCCGGCCCGGCCGCCGAGCTTGCCGGCTGGCTGGATACGGTCGGCCGGAGCTATCCGGAGTCTGCCCGATCGTCCCTGCAGTTCGACCACGAAACGTTGCGCGGGGCGATCTGGGATCTGGCGGCGTTCGGGCTGATCTGGCGGGGGTATGACGATCGCGGCAAGCTGGAGATCGTTTTCCCGGCGGCAATTCGCGACCCGGCCCCGATCCCGAAAGCCCCGCCGCCGGAGCTGGAAGAGATCGACGCCGATCAGGTCGAGGAGCCGGACTGGACCTTCCCGTACGCCGTCGCCTGGGATCTCTTGACGGTGTTGCGGGAATCGCAGATCGGTCGAACGCAGCCGCTGGCCCGGATGCTCCGAGACGGCGGGCACGGCCTGTCCGTATCGGCGAGCAACCGGCTGGCGGCGATGCTCTGGATGTCCGGCCGCAGCCGGGACCAGAGCGGCGCGTTGCCGACCGGTTACATCTGGTTCCTCTCGGCGCTGGCCACGGGCGAGGACTTGATCGATGATCGCGATCCGCCGGGATTGACTGACCACGTCCGGCCGTGGACACGACTCGATTTCCCGACGCAGCAACAGCGACTGGTAACCAGCTGGCTGCACTGGTCGCACTGGTACGAGGCGCGGGGTCGGGATAGCGTAGAAGTCTGGGGAGCGCGCTGGGCCGATTTCCGCCGGTCGCTGGTTGAACAGCTCGCCAGTCTCAGCCCGGACCGCTGGTGCACGGTGGCGTCGTTTTCCGAGCGGTTCGCCGCCGAGCATTCCGACGCGCTGGGAACGCAGTTCTCCGCGGCGTTGAACCGGGAGCATGTCGACGGATCACTGGAAGCTCGCCGGCGGGACGTGGTCCGGTTCGTGACCGAGATGACGATGCTGACGGCCTGTGCCTGGCTGGGGCTGATCGAGACGGCTCGCTCCCGGCGACGAGGGTATGTCTTCCGGGTGACGGAGGTCGGACGCTGGGCGCTGGGGCAGGACGAGTTTGCGCCGGAGATTGAGCCGTTCGGGGATCACCCGATTGCCGTGCAGCCGAATTTCGACGTGCTGATGCTGCGACCCGAGTCTCGACTGGTCTGGGCGCTCTCCGGTTTTGCCGATCTGGTGGAGCTCGACCGGGTCAGCACGTTCCGGCTCAGCGAGGAATCGATCCACCGGGCGATCGACGCCGGAGCGACGGTGGACCAGATTCTCAAGGCGCTGGTTCGCTATAGCGGCGAGGCGGTCCCGGAAAACGTGTCGGCGGATCTGCAGGAATGGGCGCGGAGCTATCGTCATGCCCGGATCGGCTGGGGCATGGTGATTCAGCTGAGTCATACCGCCGAACTGGAACGCCTCAGCGTCGAATTGAGCGAGCAGGGATTGACCGTTGAGCCCTTGAGCGGGGATCGGCTGTTTATTCGGGTGGTGGATGAAGACCGTCGGGAGGCGACGGCCCGGGTGGTAAGGACGGTGTTGAAGGATCTGGGGATAGCGGCGCGGTGGGGGTAGGCAGGCCTACCCCCCCATCGTCGACTCCCCGCCCTCCGGCGGCTTGAGTTCCGGCATTTTGCCGATCTGGCCGGAGAGGACGACTTCCGCCAGGACGGACTGGATAACCCGCACGCCGAGGAGCGAGGTGATATCCGCCACGTCGTAGGGTGGTGCGACCTCGACCACTTCCAGCCCGGCAATGCCCTCCCGCGAGACCATGCGGATCATTTTCAGCAGCTCGCGCGGCAGGAAGCCCCCCGGTTCCGGGGTGCCGGTGCCCGGGGCGAAGGCCGGATCCATGCAGTCGATGTCGAAACTGATGAAGACTGCCTTGGCGTTCCGCCAGGCGATGTCCAGGGCATATTCGGCGACCTTGTCGATGCCGAACTGGTCTACATCTTCCAGCGTGATCACGGTCGCCCGGCGATCACGGGCGATCCGCAACCCGTCGCGGGAGCCTGTCCAGCCTCCGATGCCGATCTGCACCAGGTTTTGCGGCGGCGCGTTCGGGATGTTCGTCGCGTGGAAGAACGGCGTCCCGTGCATCCGCTCGTCCATGTTGAATTCGCTGAGATCGCTGTGGCGGTCGAAGTGGATGATGCCGATGTTGCCGTCGACGTATGGAGACATGCCCATGACGTCCGGATAGCCGATCGAGTGGTCGCCCCCCAGGACGACCGGAAAGACCGAGCGTTCAGTCAGGTAACCGATCGCTTTTGCTACCTGATCGAAACTCTTCTCGATATTCGCCGGAATGACGGAGACATCGCCGACATCGACCGCATTCAGTGTTTCAACGAGGTCGACGCCGATCTCGGGGTTGTAGCTGCTGCCGAGCGAGGAGATGCGTCGCATCGCTTCGGGTCCGAAGCGGGTGCCGGAGCGATAGGTCGTTCCGGTATCGAGCGGGACGCCGATGAAGGCGACATCCTGCCCGCCGAGCTCGCGCATGTCTTCCAGAAACGGCGCTCCGAGCATTCGACCAGAGTTGGAAAACCCGCCCCCGCTTCGATTGAACAGGGGGATCTTGCGATCACGGATTGACGCGGCTGATTCCAGGCCGTGTTCCAGAGCGGTTTCTGAGCGTTCGTCTCGTTTCGTGCTTGGCCACTGGACCGAACGGTCCATCGCCCAGGTTCCTTTGAGGTCCTCGTGTTTCACGGGCTGCCCTTCCGTGACATCCGGCTGATTCGGTGAGGGCAGTGTAACCGGAGCGAGCGCGTTTGGGAAACACTGACGGGGCTAGTGACCCGTCGCCTCCTGGGCCGCCTTCTCCGAGATGATGAAGAGGAGCGCGCGAAAGGCGGCTTCTTCAGGATTTCGGGAGACGATGTTCGCCAGCGAGAAGCTCTGTTCGTTGAAACACATGCAGGCGAAATCTTCGGGGTAGCAGTCGATCACCACGGCGTGGGCCTCCTGGCGGAGCAGGTGGACAAGGCGGGTGAGGTTCGGAACGACTACTTCGCCCTCAGAGAGGTCGCCAGCCGGGTTTCCGGCCATCCGCATATCGTCCGGGATGCTTTCGCCGAGGATCCAGTCGCCGGGCGCTGGCGTTAGCTTTGAGGCGAATTCCTTGCCCTGTCCCCGGCACAGACGCAGGTATGAGTAGGCGAATCCGTTGATGACCTCGTTGGGATCGCGCTTCCTGTCAGCCCCGAGGTCCGGGTTTGTGTGCATTCGAATCTGGGAACTCATGCTCTCTGGCCTCTCCACTCCAGGCTGCTTATGAAGGCGCCCGGACGACGGTTACTGTTTCCGCACAGGATGGTACCACTCCAGGTTATTCCGGAGACCTGGGCATCGCCCGTGCGTGATTGACCCGACCGGTCTCGTCATCTTTCTCTGGCGGGAAGGCGGGCGCTCTGTTAGGTTTAGTGCGCCTGACCGGCAGGTTGACTGGATGACGTCTCACAGGAGGCAGGCTCGTTGCTGACAGATGTACGACTCTGGCTGCTGATCATTCTCAGCATCGCGATGCTCTTTACGATCGAAGCGATCGAGGAGTTCGTCGAAGGAAGCTGGCCACAGCTCAAGCGGCCGTACGATTTCTGGGGCACATTTGGCGAGCTTCGGAACCTCTGGATCGCGGTGGCGATGTTCGTGCTGCCCGGTCTGGTCCTGACGATCCTCAATCTGGCGATCCTGCTGATCCGCGATCTCCCGCACAGCAGCGTCCACGTACTCGGGACGATCTTCGTGGTCGTCGGCTGGCTCGTGTTCCTGTTGACCGCGATCAACCTGGCGGGGATCGGAACCTATCTCCGAACCGTCGGGTTCGTCGTTCCGCTGGCGCTCCTGTTGATACTGGGCGTCGGCGATCTGCTGTTGCTGATTTCGCTCTTCGACATCTTCCCGGACGACCTTCGTTCGTTCCTGCCGTTTGATAACGGCGAGACGAACGGTCCCGACGTCTGAGGATTTGCGACGCTCAGCGTCTGGGCTCAGTCATGCCTGGCAGCATAGAGGTATCGAAGACCGAATCCGGCGGTTGGCCCTCTGTATCCAGATAAAAGGAAAGACTCTGCAGCGCGCTGGTGGGATCGATCTCACGCACCCGCACGTGCGGCGGCACCCGGATGATCGCCGGAGCGTAGTTGAGAATCGCCTGGACTCCGCTATCGACCAGCCGATCCGCGACTGACTGCGAACTATCCGCCGGCACCGCGATGATCCCGATCCTGATTCCCATTTCGGGAATCACCTCGTGCATCGTCGCTTCGTCCATCACGACGACACCGTCGACCTGATCGCCAATGTGATCCGGGTTCCTGGCGAAGATTGCGGCGATCCGGAATGAATTGCTCTCGAAGCCGCGATAGTGGGCGATGGCCCGCCCGAGTTGTCCGAATCCGATCAGCGCCACATCCCAGCAGCGGTCGAGTTTCAGGACACGGGCGATGCCGTCGGCCAGCGTCTGAACGTCGTAGCCCTTGCCCTGTTTGCCGAAGCGGCCGAAGTAGGAGAAGTCACGGCGAATCTGCGCGGCGGTGACCCCGATGTGGGCGCCGAGATCTTCCGATGAAACGCTTTCTATGCCGAGATCCTGCATCCGTCGCAACGTGCGCAGATAGACTGGTAGCCGACGAATGACGATATCCGGAATCTCAGGTGAGCTCATAGAGAAGCGTCTCCCGTTGATGAGTCACAGTGCGCCGTGCACTGAACGGATGGAATATCGGTCTGACAGTAGCGGACCTGCCGCGAATCTGGTTATACGCAAGCGTTGCGAACGACGCCATGCTACCACCCGCGACAGGTCCGTACAAAACCGGCCATCTCGTTTTTGACGGTTCTAACGAATGTGCTTCTCCAGCCAGTCTCCGACGCGCGCGGGGTCGGTCGCCCGAACTGGCAGCGTGTTCCAGGTGTCCATCAACCGGTTGACGATCGGTTCCACCTGAAGCGTGCCGGATGTCCAGATAGCGACCGGCTTGTGATGATCACTCGGGTCATCGTCCTCATAATGCTCGAAGAGTGCGGCCGCATTGCCGGCAATGATCCGGTTCGAGTGGCCGTAGTCTTCCTCGGCGATGGCGATCTGGAAGTCGCTGCTCGTATCGATCATGCGCTTCCAGTACTGAGCGATCCGAGACGCGATTTCGCGGCCGTCAATGCCGTCTGCGTTGTCGAATCGACGGGCAACATGCTCGAGCAGTTCCGGACTGACGATGATTTTGATCGGCCAGTCATAGGGGAACTCGTCCCGGGCGAAGTCATGCCACTGCCCCCACTTGCGGGCGACCGACGGGTCAACTGGAATTCCCGGGAACAGCGCGCGATAGAGAACCATGTAGTCGATATTCGGCGCGCTCGGCAGCATCCCGGCGCTGTTGAAGATGCCGACTCTGGGGCCGGGGATCTCCGTCAACTGCACGAGCGAACGGGAGAGGCCGATCGCGTTCTGGCCGCTGGTGCGGATCAGCTCCTTGATGCGCTGGTCGCGTTTCAGATGCGACTCTTCGGTTGCGAAGAGTTCGGAAAGCTGCTCCTGAACGCTCACATCGGACACGTGTCCGTTCGAGAGGAGCTCGATGGCATGATTCAGCTGTCGCCGGGTATCGATCGAGAGGCCGACGATCTCCTGGTACGCGTTGTCATCGAGCGCCAGCAGATCCGCCTGCCAGGCGAGCTGTTCGTCAAGTTCCTGGAGGTCATGTTCCAGTTGTACAAACTCATCAATGCTGACATCGAGTACCTGCGCGATGTTCGCCAGCACCGTGAAGCTCGGAAGCGTCTGGCTGCGTTCAAGCCGGCTCAAGTGTGATGCTGAGAGACCAGCCGACCCGGCGAGATCATCAAGCGTCAGACTGCGGAGTTGCCTCAAGTGACGAATTTGCGGACCGATTCGCTGGCGTTGTGCGAACGTCTTACTCACCGGCTACTCACTTTCTTCCATATATGCGTCGCTTCTGTTCCGTACGCATAAGTATGCACAAAACGACGTCGGTAGTTCCAAGTTGTCCTGATCGCACTCCGTGTACGATGTGCACGGTCACGAATCGTCTGGGCAATCGTAAACGCCCATGACACAAATCATTGCCCGCATGAATGATGCCCGCTAATGAGAGGTGAACGCAAGCGCCGCCGCGCGAGCTACCGTTGGCAACATGCGCGATTGAAACGAGGCAGGCGCCATCAGTCAGAGAAGGCAATCAAATAGTAAGAAAGAGTAAGAATTAGATTGACAACGGACGATAATCGACGTAATATAAGCGCCAACAGGAGGGGATAGATGTTTCAATCACCAGGCCGATGCCCGACATGCGATGCGCAACTCAAGATTCGCGAACTCGGTTGTGCGCAATGTGAAACCACCGTGCGCGGTCAGTGGGAGCCGAATCCGTTTCAACGACTCTCCGCGGA
>SKTL01000027.1 GCA_007122555.1 Thermomicrobiaceae bacterium
CAGAATGAATGCGTCGGTTGCTGGGCGCAAAGCCCGTGCAAGGCCGCCAGCGACTTCTCCTGCAGTGACCACGGGGCAAGAAGAAACGCCGCGACTGACCCGATAACCAGGAGCGCCGGAAGCCAGATCCGGCGCTCCCGGAGCCATCCCGGGACTGGTCTTGCGGCGGAGATGCGGTGTTCAGAATCCATGGTGATGAGCCCTGCCCAGACCGTTGTCAGATCAACTCGGTTTCTAGCTTAACACGACTATGACCGGTCCCAGAGATGTATGGTACCCTTGTCACGTCCGTACATATTGTCTGTACACCTCTGATCAGCTATAAGTTAGATCAACGGTATTACGACAGGGACCGAATCGATAATCAAGGGCATCAGACATCATGCGAGACTTGCTAAGCGAGCGCCTCAATCGTCGACAACTAGTCAAAGTCGCGGGCGGATTGTTATTCGCGAGCGTGTTTGATCTTCATCGCGCTCCCACGGGGCAGGCGGAAATGACCCGCATGCGCTGGATCGAACGAGACGTCTTTCCGTCATCTGGGACGTATCGTTCGGCGGTGTTCGCCGCCGAGCAGGCGTTTGACAGCGTCGAAATCGGCTGGAACGCCAGCGTTCCCGACGGCGCGGCGCTCGAATTCAGCGTTCGAACCAGCGTCGATGGAGATCAATGGGCGAGCTGGAGCCATGTTCATCCCGACACGCATATCCAGCCTCAGCCAGGCGAGCGAATGTTCGCCATGCCGCACATCACCGAACCGAGCAACTTTGTTCAGTACGAGCTTCAGCTGATTCCAAACGATGCGGGAGAACCACCCCTCGTTGCCGACGTTGAGATCGGTTGTGTCGATACCAGTCCGGCTGCGCAGTTCATGAGCGTCGGCGGCAACCGGATCGACGGATGGATCATCTCCCGCGCGGGATGGGGCGCCAACGAGAACCTGCGTTATTCCAACGGCTCGGAACGCTGGACTCCCCGCTACGCGCCAGTGCAGAAAGTCGTCGTCCACCACACAGTAACCAGCACCGGCGGGTCAGATCCCGCCGCCGTCATCCGGTCGATCTACTACTACCACGCGGTAACTCTCGGCTGGGGGGATATCAGATACAACTACCTGGTCGATCAGAACGGCAATGCCTACGAGGGGCGCTATGGTGGACCGGAAGTTATCGGCGCCCACACCTACGGAAACAACACCGGGACGATGGGCGTCGCCGCGATCGGAAACTTCGAATTCAGCAATTCCTCACCGGCGGCCCTGGAGTCGATCGCCAGAGTGATCGGCGAGCGCGCACCGCACCTGGATCCGCTCGCCAGCGGGGCGTTCGGAAACCACTCGAATGTGCCGAATGTCTGCGCCCATCGCGATTTCCTGGCGACCGAGTGTCCGGGGAACGGGCTCTATTCACGCCTGCCTGAAATCCGGACCCTGGCGACGAACTACTCGCCGCCGTCAAACGCACCGTCTCCGACCCCGCCGCCGGTTGAACCTGCGAGCGCGGAGATCACGGATGTGCGCGTCGTTCCTGACACGATGTACGCCGGCGGAACACTGCGCGTCGATTTTACAGTACGAAACACCGGCAGCACGACCGTTCAGACGCAGGGTCCGCCTCCGAACCACCTCTATCGAGAAGGCGAAAACTTCCTGAACGCCTATGCCGATCGAATCGAGGGTCGGTTCCGAGTCGGAATCGATTATGACGGCAACGACGGTTTGCCGAATCCCTGGAGATGGGGCCTTCCCGGACCACTGCCGCCCGGCGAATCAGTGACGGTCACCGGGTTCGTTCGGCTCGACACAACGCGTGAGTGGAACATCTCAGCGTGCCTGGTCAATGAGCTTGTTCGTTATGAGCAGCGCGGGATCTTCTCTCAGACCGTTGTCACGCAGCCGCCGCCAACCAATCCGACCGGGCGTGACTCGGATCCATCGACTCACTATTTCGAGGCGACCAGTCATAACGTTCCAGATATCTTCTATCGCTACTGGGAAGCGAACGGTGGACTTAGCCGTTTCGGGTATCCGCTTACCGAGGCGATCATGGAGCTGTCTGAAACAGACGGGGAGACGTATCTGACGCAGTACTTCGAGCGCGCCAGGTTCGAACACCATCCGGAGCACGCTGGGACGCAATACGAAGTCCTGCTCGGACTGCTGGGCAGCGAGCGCACTGCCCATCGGCAGCACGAAGCGGAATTTCAACCAGTGGATGCGCCGCCGGACACCGATGATGTCGATTACTTTACCGAAACTGGCCACACGCTTCGCGGCGGATTCCGGACGTACTGGTACGCCAACGGCGGCCTGCCCGTGTTTGGCTTTCCGATCAGCGAGCGTATCCATGAGCGCAGCGAAACCGACGGAGAAACGCATCTCGTTCAGTACTTCGAACGCAACCGGATGGAATGGCACCCGGAATTCGAAGGGACCGAATACGAGATCCTGCTCGGACACCTTGCGCGGGAGATCCTGATAGACCGCGGCTGGCTGCAGCGGAGCTTCTAGTCCCGTCCGCTCCCGAGCGCCAACGGACGAACGAAGCGGCTGGCCTGCGGGCCAGCCGCTTCGTTTTACGGTCACTGATGGTTCGAGTCCTACAGGTCCTTGAACACAGCCTTTGTTGCGTCGGTCAACCCCGGGAACTCCACGGCTCCCTGCGAGTACACCTTGTAGGCGATATACAGGCCGAGCAGCAACGGCACGAAATAGCCAACCCAGAGGATACAAGCCAGGAACCAGAGGATCGACGTCATGACAACCCAGAGAATTCCGTAGATTATGTAAAACGCAACGCCGACGGCGCCGAACACGAGTCCCTGGTAGGCATGTACCTTGGCAAACCGGCTGTCCTTCATGTCGGTTACAAGGATAATTATCGGCACCAGGAACCAGAAGATATAGCAAAGCGCCGAGATGAGCTTGTCGTTATCAGCTTGTGGCTGAACTCCAGATAGATCACCTCCGGGCCCACCCGGACCTTGCCCGCCTGGACCTGGCGGCGGGGCTCCCTGACCCGGTGGCGGCGTCCCGTGCTCCGGCGGCGGTCCGCCCTGACCTGGTGGCGGTGTACCTGACATACGCGACCCCTTCCCTGCATTCCCCAGTCTTCTCTACCGAACAGTCTATACTGATGCCGCATGCGACATGTTATGCGAATGATGTCTCGCAGCACCCAACACTATCGCACGCGTCTCTCCAGATATCAAACTGTTCGTGCGAGTATAGGAATACCCGTGCCATCTCGTCAATAGCAGGAATGTCACGGTTCACCCCCGGACTACCCGGGCAGAGATGGAGAACTATCCGGAAAAGCCCATTCCCGCGCGCCGCAACGATGTGAATTGCCCGTCGCCGATCACCACGTGATCGACAACATCGATCCCCAACAGGTCCCCCGCTTTCTGCGCCTCCGCGGTAATCTGCGCGTCGGCGCGGGACGGTTCCGCATCCCCGGACGGATGGTTGTGAACCAGGATGATTGCTGGCGCGTTGACCCGCACGGCGTCGCGGAACAGTTCCGCAACTCGAACCTGCGCCGAGTTGACGCTCCCCTGATAGACCGTCACCGTTCGGGTGACCCGGTTCTTTGTGTCAAGCAGCAGAACGCGCAGCTGTTCCTGATCAAGGACCGCCATTTCGCTCCCCAGAAGCAGGTAGATATCCTCCGGGGACTTGATCTGCGGGCGTTCCTGCGGCTGCGTCGCACTGATTCGCCTGGCCAGCTCGAGCGTAGCCTTGAGTTTCGACGCCTTGGCTTCGCCAAGCCCGCGCGTTCGTCGGAGATCCTCGAAATCGGCGCGAACCAGTCCGGCGAGACCGTCGTGTTCGACCAGCAGGCGATGAGCGATATCGATCACGGTCTCGCCCTTCATGCCGGTGTTGAGGATAATCGCCAGAAGCTCTGCGGTGCTGAGCGAACCAGCCCCGCGCAGCCGGAGCTTCTCCCGCGGCCGCTCGTCAGCCGGCAGCTCCTTGATCGTGAGGTGATACGGTTCCTGCCGCAGTTCGCTCATCGACGCTCCGGAATGATCATTCGGGTACGCGCGAACACTATCGACATGGCGGGTTGATCTGTCAAGGCGAGCCGTCGGAATTTCGGGACGGTCATGTATACTTGACATGCGCCGCGCCCGTGAATTGTTACGGCGCGGCGTTTACTACAATCGCCCCGTAACGTTGAGGATTCGCACGTGATATTCAGCAAGATCTTCCGCCGGCAGTCCGAGCCGGATCCACAGATTGAAGCAGGACTGAAGAAGGCCCGTCGGGGCATATTTCAGGACATTGTCGCCCTGTTCGAGCGGAGCGAGATTACCGACGACCTCTATGAGGACCTTGAAGCGCTCCTGATCCAGGCGGACCTCGGTGTCGAGACAACCGTCGAGCTGCTGGACAATCTTCGCGAGCGCATTCGCAGCGAGGGGATTAAACAGCCGACCGATGCCCGCGAGGCGCTGCGAACAGAGATGATTGCGCTCCTGCATCACGCCACGAAGAACCGAAAAATCAAGGTCTATCAGCGCGGCGTCCCGTTTGTCACGCTCGTTGTCGGCGTCAACGGCACCGGCAAGACAACCACGATCGCCAAGCTTGCCCGGTTTCACCGGAAGCAGGGCCGCAGCGTGATGATTGTTGCGGGCGACACCTTTCGTGCGGCGGCAATCGATCAGTTGAAGGTGTGGGGCGAGCGCCTTGACGTTCCGGTCATGGCGCACGAACCCGGGTCGGATCCCGGAGCCGTTGTATTCGACGGCATGCAGGCGGCGCACAACCGCAGTATTGATATCCTGCTTGTCGATACGGCCGGACGGCTTCACACCAAGCACAATCTTATGGAAGAGTTGAAGAAGATTCGCCGGGTTATGCAGCGTCATGTCGAGGCGGCTCCGCAGGAAGTGCTGCTGGTGATCGACGCCACAACCGGCCAGAACGGCCTCTCACAAGCGCGCCACTTCAGTGAAGCCGTCGAAATCACCGACATCGCTATCGCAAAGCTGGACGGCACCGCCAAGGGCGGCATCGCCTTTGCAATCGCACGAGAGCTCGGAACGCCGATCAGCTACATCGGGACCGGCGAAAAATTCGACGATATGGCCGAGTTCACTCCGGAGACCTATGTCGACGGACTCTTCTTCGGCGACGAGGACGAGTAGGAGACCCAGCGGATGTTTGAAACGCTCAGCGACCGTTTATACGGCATTTTCGAGAATATCGGCAAGAAAGGCCGGCTCACCGAAGAAGACGTCGATCAGGCGATGCGGGAAGTACGTCGCGCATTGCTGGAAGCCGACGTCAACTTCAAAGTGGTCCGGGATTTTGTGTCGGCGGTGCGCGAGCGTGCTGTTGGTGAGGAAGTTCTTCGCGCAGTGACGCCTGCGCAACAGGTCATCGCGATCGTCAACGAAGAGCTTGTCAAGATCCTCGGCTCAGAACGGGCTCCGCTGGAAAGCGCCAGCCAGCCGCCGACGGTAATCATGCTGGTCGGCCTGCAGGGGTCCGGGAAGACGACGCACATCGCCAAGCTCGCCAAGCATCTCCGAGATGAGGGTCAGAGTCCGATGCTTGTGGCGGCAGACGTCTATCGTCCCGCCGCAATCGATCAGTTGCACACGCTCGGCCGCCAGATCGATATGCCGGTCTATTCCGAGGAAAGCGAGTCTGACCCGGTCAAGATCGCCTGGAACGGCATTCAGACCGCGAAGGACCGCTCGGCAAACGTCGTTCTCGTCGATACTGCCGGTCGCTTGCAGATCGACGAACGCATGATGACCGAGCTCGTCGACCTGACCGAACGCATCAAGCCAACCGAGACGTTGCTGGTGGCCGATGCAATGACCGGTCAGGAAGCGGTCAGCGTTGCCGAGACATTCCACGAACGCCTTAACCTCACCGGCCTGATCCTGACCAAGATGGACGGCGACGCCCGCGGCGGCGCGGCGCTGTCGATCCGATCCGTCGTCGGCGTTCCGATCAAATTCATCGGTACCGGCGAGAATGTCGACGCGCTGGAGCCGTTCTATCCGGACCGCCTGGCTGGCCGGATCCTCGGCATGGGCGACGTGGTCTCCCTTGTGGAGCGCGCCCAGCAGCAGATGACCGAAGAGGACAGCCACAAACTCGAGGAGAAAGTCCTCGAGGGCCGGTTCAATCTGGAGGACTTTCTCAGCCAGCTGCAACAACTCAAGCAGATGGGGCCGCTCTCGCAGATCCTGGAGATGATCCCCGGAATCGGCCAGGCGATGCGGCAGTCGAACGTACAGATCACGGATGATCAGTACAAGCACGTCGAGGCGATGATCTACTCGATGACGCCGGAAGAGCGCCGCAATCCAGATGTGATCAAGCCGAGTCGCCGGAAGCGGATCGCGGCGGGCAGCGGCACATCTTCCGATCAGGTCAACCAGATGCTCAATCAGTTCCGGCAGATGCAGAAGATGATGTCCCAGATGGGACAGATGGGCGGCGGCGGCAAGAAGAAAGGCGGCCTTCGCGGCATGCTCGGCGGGGGCGCCGGCAACCCGCTCGCCGGAATGAGCGAATCCGATCTCGAGCAGATGATGGGCGGCGGAGGCGGCCTTCCCGGCGGCATGCCGGGCGGACTACCCGGAATGTCTGGCGGCGGGAGCGGCGGCGGACGCGGTTCGTCGACCCAGCTGCAGCCAAAGCACGCCAACAAGCGCAAGAAAAAGAAGAAATCGAAGGGCAAGAAGCGATA
>SKTL01000292.1 GCA_007122555.1 Thermomicrobiaceae bacterium
AAAGAGGTATTACACCACTCGATTGTGAAACTCGCCATCCTGATTGACCTGATCCGGGTCGATTATGGCTCGTTCTATTGCCCAGAGCAATGAGCGCATCTCCGCATGATCAATCAATATATGATTGTGCCACCGTTCGTTCGTCAGAACGACGAGCCTTCCAGCTGCGTCAGTGCATCGCAATACATGGTTCACAACCGGATCTCATCCCGATGACAATCTGATTCGCGCGTCCACTACCGTCGCCCCCTGAGAATGAACGAAGACCGGATTGCAGTCCAGTTCGGCGATCTGCGGCAAGTCGTCCACCATGCGGCCGAGACGGAGCAACGCATCTTCGAGCGAGGCCACATCCCGGACTGGCTCGCTCCGGAACCCCGTCAGTAGCTTGCTGCATTTAACCTCATCGATCATCTGAGACACATCGTGCGGCGAAAGGGGCGCAAGGCGGAACGAAATATCGTGCATGAGTTCCACCATGACGCCGCCGGCTCCCAGCACAACCACCGGCCCGAATTGCGGATCATGTGCGGCGCCGATCAACATTTCCACGCCGTCTTCCGCCATCGATTGCAGCACCCAAGATTCAACGTCGATCCCGAGGTGCTGCAAACGCTCCTGCATCGAGCGGGCCGCTGCGACCACATCGTCAGCACTCGCCAGATTGATTTCGACGGCGCCGTACTCGGTCTTATGCAAGAGGTCCGGCCCATACGCCTTGAGCGCCATCCGCGAATCGAGCTGCTCACAGGCGGCGGGAATCTGATCAATGTCTGTCACCATACGCTGGGACACGGCGGGCAGGCCGTAACAGTCAAGCAGTCTCCAGCACGTATCGGGATCGAGCCAATCCTGCCCGGCTCCGAGCGCTTCGGCAACGAGCGATGCCGCCTCTCCAGTTCGAATGTCGTCGAACTGCGGGACATAGGACGATGGCCGGCGGCTCCACTCGGCGTAGTGGATGCTCCGGGCAAGCGCCTGAGCGGCTGACTCGGGATAGGTGTACACCGGAATCGGATTCTCCCGAACCCGGAGAGCGGCGCTCGCCCCGGACGAGGTCATCGATACGAAGAGGACCGGCTTGTGGCAGTTCAACGATTCAACAGCCTCCCGGACGGCCTGGTAGACCTGATGCACCGGATCGGCGATCGGTATGTTGATAACAATCAATGCATCAATATATTCGTCGCGAAGTAACGCCTTCACAGCACGCCGGTAGTGATCGGCGCTGGCTGACGCGATGAGATCAACTGGATTGCTGACGCCGGCGTGAGGCGGCAGGAATGCACGCAGCGCTTCCTGTGTCGCTCCGGAAAGTTCCGGCGCCTCAACCTCGTTTGCTTCGAGCGCATCGGCGCAGAGAATTCCCGGACCTCCCGCGTTGGTAATCACTCCAACTCGAGCCCCATCCGCCAGCGGCTGGCTGGCCAGCAGACCGGCAACGTCAAACATCTCCGCCAGCGTATTCGTCCGAATGACGCCGCTTTGCCGAAATAGCGCATCAACCGTTGAATCAGAGGCGCCAAGCAGTGATCCTGTGTGCGAGGCGGCTGCTCGCTGTCCGCTATTCGACCGCCCGCTCTTGACGGCAACGATTGGTTTTCGCCGGGAAACGTCCCGCGCAATGTGCGAGAACCGCCTCGGATTCCCGAACGACTCCAGATACAGCAGGATGACGTCGGTCCGCTCATCTTCCTGCCAGTAGCAGAGCAGGTCGTTCCCCGAGATGTCCGCCTTGTTTCCAAGCGAGACGAAGCTGGACACTCCGAGCCCGAGCTCCTCGGCAAACTCGATGATCGCCATACCAAGAGCGCCGCTCTGCGACGCGAATGCAATGTTTCCGGCAGGGGGAAGCTTGGGGGCGAACGTCGCATCCAGCCCGATCGCCGGATCGGTGTTCAGAATCCCCATGCAGTTCGGGCCAATGATCCGGATTCCGGCCCGATGGCACTGTGCAAGAAGCTCCCGCTGGAGCGTCAACCCATCTTCACCGGTTTCGGAGAACCCGGCGCTGATGATAACCAGCGACCCGACGCCCTTTGCGATGCAATCCTGCACAGCCTCAGGAACCGATTCCGCGGGAACAGCGATCACCGCAAGATCGACTGGACCCGGAATATCCTCGACCGAACGATAGGAGGGGACAGACTGGACAACCTGCGCGGTCTTGTTAACCGGATAGACCGGCCCGCGGAAGTCGCCACGCAAGAGATTATGAAAGAGCGTTCCCGAGATCGAATCCCGGTTTCGCGAGGCGCCGACCACCGCAACCGATTCCGGCTCGAAGAAGCGACGGACCGCCTGCGCAGCGGCATGGCGATCACGCAGCTCAAACTGTCGCACAGTGTTCGGTGTCGGGTCGGTCGGAAACCGCATCACCAGGCGGGATGGCTCAATTTCCACCTCGACCGGATATCCCGACTCGGCAATGACATTGACCATCCCCCAGTTCTCCGGATCCGCGACCGCCATACACTCACGAATCCCCTGGGAACGAGCGACTTCCGCCAGCGCTCCGAGCAGATGAGTCGCCAGTCCGCGACCTCGCTCACTCTCTGCGACGGTAACGGACAGGCGAGCCATGTCACCATCCACCCGGGAGAATCCACCCTCAGCAACGACGCGCTCATGACTTCCAATGGTCACAAGCAGGGTGTATCGCTCGTCGAGCTGGCAGATCTGCTCGGCCTCACGGCGGAGATCTTCGACACTGAACACTGACCCGAAGCGGCTCGTCTGCGCTTGCGGCGAGAGCTCCTGGAGCAACCATTCAACGCCTCGCTGATCGGCTGCCTCAGCCGGTCGGATCTGCACCGTCGTCCCATCACGAAGGACGGCCTCCCGCGGCCAGTTTCCGGACCCTGAATTCCCTGTCATGCACGCTCTTTCACTGTTGATTGATCATGGTTCGAATTCGTTCCGCTCCGAACACGGCCGAGGTACACGTAACCGCGCGAGGCCCGCCGGATCCGAGCGGTCTTTTCTCGCAATCCCGGCCGGCGGAGCCTCGCTGACAGCTATCGGCCCTTCCATTGCGGTTTGCGCTTTTCGAGAAACGCATTGACGCCCTCTTTAAAGTCCTCGCTCATGTACGCCTTGAGTAACAGGTTTTGGTCCCGCTCCGGACGCCGATGATCCAGCACCCGCTTGACCGACTCCTTGGTCACCTGGATCGTCAACGGCGCATGGCTGGCGATCTTCTCGGCGATCTCCGTCACCCGCGCTTCCAGGTTTTCGGGCTCGACGACCTCATTCAACAGCCCGATCTGCTCGGCCTTTTCGGCATCGACCATCTCGGCCGTGTAGATCAGCTGCTTCGTCAACGCCGGGCCGATCAGGTCGACCATCCGGGCGTAGTTGCCCATCGCCAGGCAGTTGCCGAGCGTTCGGGCGATCGGCATTCCGAACTTCGCGTTGGGCGTGCCGATTCGCATGTCCGCCGCCATCGCGATTCCGGCGCCGCCGCCGACCGCGTAGCCCTGAATCACGACGATTGTCGGTTTGTTCAGCGTCTCGAACCGGGTAATCTTCCCGCCGACGCGCTCCTCGTAGTCCAGCGCGTGCTCGGGATCGGTGAAGGACTGAAACTGGCTGATATCCGTTCCGGCGACGAACGCCTTATCACCGGCTCCCCGCACCACCAGCACCCGGATATCCGGATCCTTTTCAATCTCATCACAGACATCTCCGAGAATATCGTACATCTCGAACGTCATGGCGTTCCGGGATTCGGGGCGGTTGAACGTCAGCCAGGCGACCGCGCCGCGCCGTTCATAGATCACATCATTCGTGGTAATTTCCATGTACCCTCCAGGGAACGTTCGTGTCGGAATCGACCGTCCGCATCAATCATCCGCGGGCTGGCTCGGAACCGTTCCGCGCCGGATGATCCCGTTCGACTCCAGCGATTCAATCTCGGTCATGCTCAATCCGGCGTCTTGTAAGATCACATCCGTGTGCTGGCCGAGCAGCGGCGGGGCGTGATCCACGCCGGTCGGCGTCTCGG
Source organism: Thermomicrobiaceae bacterium (assembly GCA_007122555.1). Lineage (GTDB taxonomy): Bacteria > Chloroflexota > Chloroflexia > Thermomicrobiales > Thermomicrobiaceae > SLMJ01. Next base: position 4,007 of record SKTL01000292.1, read on the forward strand.
TGAACTTCACGGGCATACCGAGCAGCTTGATCTGTCCAATCGTCGGATGCTCCGTCTCCACAACCATCTCCCGGTGCAGGACCTGGGGATGATTCAGGCTCTCTGAGACATCGTAGATCGGTCCGCACGGTACGCCGGCCTCGTTGAGCAGCTCTTCCCATTCATCCGAGGTCTTCGCCTGCAGTTTCTCGTTGATCAGTTCAATCAACGCGGCTCGATGCTCGAAACGGCCGCCGTTCGTCTTGAAACGTTCGTCCTCCAGCCATTCCTCGCCGCCGACCAGACGACAGAAGATCGGCCAGCGTTTATCGCCGGTCGCCCCGATGGTGACGTAACCGTCTTTCGTCTGGAAGACGCCATACGGCGTGTTGATCGGGTGATGGTTGCCGGCCGGTGGCGGAACGCCGTCGCCATTCAGGTATCGCACCGCCTGGAAACCAAGCGTGCCGACCATGCTCTCCATCAGCGAGGTGTTGATCTGCTGTCCCTTTCCGGTTCGCTCTCGGGCGTGGAGCGCGGCGAGCACTCCATATGCGCCCAGAATTCCCGTAAGCAGATCGGCAATCGGAATTCCAACCCTGGTCGGTTCCTGACCCTCGAATCCAGTGAGCCGCTGCAGGCCGGAGAATCCCTGAATGATCTGATCCAGCCCCGGGCGGTTGGCGTAGGGGCCATCCACGCCGAACCCGGAGATCGAGCAGTAGATTATTCCGGGATTCGTCTGGCTGATCCGCTCGTACCCGATGTTCAGCGCGTCCATGACGCCCGGGCGGAAGTTTTCGACGACAACGTCCGCGGTCGCCGCCAGTTTCCGGAAGACTTCCTGGCCTTCGGGAACCTTGGTATTCAAACAGACCGAGCGCTTGTTGCGGTTCGCCGAGAGGAAGAAAGCGCTCTGGTCTCCCACCCAGGGCGGACCGGCGACTCGACCGTCGTCGCCGCCTTCAATCCGCTCCACTTTCACAACGTCGGCGCCAAGATCGCCGAGCATCATGCCGCAGGTCGGCCCCGCGAGATGCCGCCCGAGATCGAGCACTCTGATACCGCTCAACGGTTTGACGCCTGGGTCCTGTTCATGACTCATCGCCGATCTTCTCCCTCCACACTGACAGGATGTTACGCCATTGTAGAGAACGCCGCCGAATCGGCAAAGCGTAAGAACCGAACTCACTTCGTCCCGCCCCGAAATAATCGGCAACTCCGGCGATTCTCAAGCATCCAGTGAAGCGGCCCGGTTGATGAGCCAGTGATGTAACCAAGCCCCTCTTGCACGGAACATACACGGACCCTCGAACTGAAGTTGCGTTACCTGTCGCGCTGGTGTGGGAACCTGACAGCAAAGCGGTCCCTGAGCTGAGTTAAGAAATCAGCGCGAAGTTGGCAGTTGCTATGATGTTTATTTCCATCATCTATTGCGATTCCAGCCAGAGCCTGTTAGCATGTTTCCCAGTTGTGCAGGGACATTAAAGGTGCATTGTCTGATACGTGTCAGACGATTTCGTCGGCTGCCCGCGACGTGGCAGCCACAGGCTTAAGGAGCATTAATATGAAACGGTCACTCGAAGGTATCAGGAACCTGGCCGACTCGCTTGAGCACGCCAGGCTTAGTCGCCGCGAAATGCTCAAGCGGACGGCTGTGCTCGGCGTCAGCGTTCCCACAATGGGCGCGTTGATCGCCGCGTGTGCTGACGACGATGATGACGTCGTCGAAGACGACACTGAAGACATCGCCGTGGAAGAACCGGACGAGGAGGTTGACGAACCTGTCGACGAAGAACCTGAAGAAGAACCCGACGTAGAAGATGACGACGTCGAAGAAGAACCCGTCGATGACGACGAGACCCCTGAAGAGGAACGCTACGGCGGCAGCCTCTACACAACGCTGGTCGGCGACCCGCCGCAGCTCGATATGATGGCTGGCACCCAGATCCTGATGCGGTTCGTTTCAACCCATATGAACGAAAACCTCTTTACCCGTGACGACGATTTTCAGATCATCCCGGAGCTGGCTGACACTCATGAGGTCAGTGACGACGGCCTCCTGAATACGGTCGTACTTCGCGAAGGGGTTCCCTTCCATAATGGCGAGGAAATGACTGCTGCAGACGTGATTGCGTCGATGGACCGCTGGATGGAAATCTCCGGCATGGGCGGCACCTTCGCCGAGTCCGTCGATGATGTCGAACAGGTTGACGACTACACCATCGAAGTCCACATGAACACGCCGCTCGGTACGTTCGCGGCAATGCTCGCGAACCGCATGGGTGGCGGTTGCCCGATTTACCCGGCCAGCATCGTCGAGGGCGCCGGACCTGAGCCAATCAACGACGTCATAAGCACCGGTCCATACAAGCTGGTCGAGTGGGTATCTGATACCCATGTCCACATGGAGCGGTTCGAGGAGTACGCCGCCCGCGATTCCGAGCCGATGGGCTATGGCGGCCTCAAGAAGCAGTACGTGGACGAAATCTTCTTTATTCCTGTTCCGGACGAAGCGGCTCGCATCGCCGGACTGCAGGCGGGCGACTATCACTTTCTGGATGACATCTCCCCGGACCACCTGGCGACGTTTGAGGGCGACGACGACGTCATCGCCAACCCTGAACCATTCACCTGGATGTCACTGGTGCTCAA
>SKTL01000194.1 GCA_007122555.1 Thermomicrobiaceae bacterium
ACGTCGTCCTCTTTCTCCTTACCGATCTTCTCCGCCTGAGCGATGTACTTGTCGGTGAGATCCTGGATGTCCTGCTCACCGCGCCGTTCATCGTCTTCGCTGATCATCTTCTCCTGTGCGAGCTCCTTCACCTGCGAGATGGCATCGCGACGGACGTTCCGGATCGCAACTCGGGTGTCTTCGATTCTGCTTCGTACGACTTTCACCATCTCTTTTCGTCGCTCTTCGGTCAACGCGGGAATGGCGATGCGAATGACCTCGCCATCGTTCGTCGGATTGACGCCGAGATCGGCGGATCTGATCGCCTTTTCGATCGCGTTAATGGAGCCTTTATCCCAGGGCTGGACCACCAGCAGCCGGGCTTCTGGCGCGTTGATGCCCGCGAGCTGGTTCAGCGGAGTCATTGCGCCGTAGTAATCGACTTCGACACGGTCAAGTAATGCTGGCGAGGCGCGTCCGGTTCTGACCGTCGACAGTTCTCGCTGAAGCGCTTCGATTGCTTTCTTCATCCGACTCTCAGCGTCGGCTTTGACATCATTGAGCATTGATTCCTCCCGCACAACGCGTTAGCTCCGACGGCGCGTTTACTCTACCACGGAATCGCAAGAGTTAGCCTAGTGGACGAGCGTACCAACCGCCTCGCCAAATGCCGCGCGTTCGATATTGCCTGGAGACAGGATGTCGAACACCACGACCGGGAGGTCGTTTTCCCGGCATAGGGCGAGCGCCGACTGATCCATCACTTGCAGATTGCGCTCGAGCGCAATCTGATGGGTAAGGCGTTCGAACCGATGTGCGTCGGGGTTGGTTCGTGGATCATCGTCGTAGACGCCGTCAATCCCGTTCTTGCCCATAAGCATTACCTCCGCGCCGATTTCGATCGCGCGCAAAGCGGCTGCGGTGTCAGTGGTGAAGTAGGGATTGCCTGTCCCGCCCGCAAGGATTACGACTCTGCCTTTTTCCATGTGGCGAATGGCTCGGCGCCGGATGTACGGTTCGGCGACCTGGGGCATCTCGATGGCAGTCTGGACACGTGTCTGAATGCCGAAATCTTCCAGTGAGTCCTGAAGGGCCAGGGCGTTCATCACTGTCGCCAGCATCCCCATGTAATCCGCCGTCGCTCGATCCATGCCGCGCGAGCTGGCGGCCAGTCCGCGCCAGATATTGCCGCCGCCGATCACGATGGCGAGTTCAACGTTGCGGTTTACAACGTCGGTGATCTCCTGCGCGAGCCTGGCGACGACGGTGGGATCAATTCCATACCCGGCAGAACCCATGAGCGCCTCACCGGAAAGTTTCAGGAGCAGCCGTCGATAGGACTGGACTTCGGGCGTGTCGCTGCTTTCTGTCATTTCCACAGCACTGATCCCCTGTTCTGACTCTTGTCATTCGTTCCACAGGAGGGCAACCGGTCTGACCGGCTGTGGAGCTGATGATTCCCTGTCGAACGATCCGGGTTTGCCGCCGTCGCAAGGCCGGACGTCGCGACGAACGCGCGGTTGACTCCGTCGGGCAGCCAGCCATCGAACATGCGTTGATCTAGCTGTCTGACTCGTCGTTGTTCTCCTGCGTCTCGCCGAGCTCGAAGCGGCTGAAACGTCGCACAACAATGTTTTCGCCCAGTTTGGCGATATGGTCCTTGATCAGCTCTTCAATCGTGGTGCTGCTGTCCTTGATGAATTCCTGAGACAGGAGCGCCAGCTGTTTGACGGCGACGTCCTTGCTGCCGGCTTCCTCGGTCTTCGCCGCGAGTACATCCTCGGGAATCTCGTCAGCAGTGACATACTGCGGGTTGAGCGCAGCGATCTGCATGGCGATATCGTGCGCAAGTCCCTGGAAATCAGGAGTCCGGGCCACGAAATCGGTCTCGCAGTTGATCTCGACCATTGCGCCGATGCGGCCCCCGCCGTGAATGTACGGCTCGACAAGTCCCTGAGAAGCCTGACGATCAGTCTTCTTCTCGGCACGCGCCAGACCTTGCTGGGCAATAATCTGCGCGGCCTTTTCCATGTTGCCTTCGACTTCTTCGAGCGCACGCTTGGCGTCCATGATGCCGGCGCCAGTCTTCTCGCGCAACTCCTTGACCATGGCGGCTGAAATCTGCACGTTGCTTCCTCCCTGTTGAAATCTTGATCCAGATCAGGACACGGAGAAGCCGGCTCAATCAGCCGGCTTCGCAGGATATTCCAATTACTCCTCAAGACTGCTGGTTATCGTCGTCCGATTCAGCTTCCGCGGGAGTCGCTTCCGGCTCGGGATCGGCCGACTCGGTCGCCTCGGCGGGAGCCTCTTCTGCGGCCACTGGCTGCGGCGCAGAAGCAGCATCAGCTGCCGAAGGGCTCTCCGGCGTTTCGTCGGCCATCACGCTTTCGAGTTCGGTGTTGCCTTCAATCATCGCATCAGCAATGCGGGAAGCGATCAACCGAACGGAGCGAATGGCGTCGTCGTTCGCCGGGATTACATAATCGATCTGATCCGGGTCACAATTCGTATCAACCATCGCAATGACGGGGATGCCGAGTCGATGGGCTTCCGCGATGGCGATATGTTCCCGCTTTGGATCCACCACGAACAATGCCGATGGAAGCTGATTCATGTTCTTGAGGCCACCGAGCGACAAGCGCAGCCGGTTCAACTCACGTTCCTTGAAGATCTGTTCCTGCTTCGGAAGCGCGAAGATCTGACCGGTCGCGAACTGCTCTTCAAGCTCGGTGAGATACCTGAGCCGTGATCGAATGGTCACGAAGTTTGTCAGCGTGCCGCCGAGCCAGCGGCGGTCAACGTAATACTGACCGGATCGGGCAGACTCGGTGCGGACGGTGTCCTGCGCCTGCTTCTTGGTGCCGACAAAGACAATGTGTCCGCCGTCGGCGGAGATTTTGCTGGCGAAATTGCACGCTTCCTCGAGCATGACAACGGTCTGCTGCAGGTCGATTACATGAATCCCGTGGCGTTCCGTAAAGATAAACGGGCGCATCTTGGGATTCCAGCGCTTGGTCTGGTGTCCGAAATGGACTCCGGCTTCCAACAGCGCTTTCATCGTAACTTCGGTGGACTCTCGTTCCGCAGTGGCAACCACGCGATGTACCTCCTGATGGTGTTGATACGTCCGTGCCGTTCATCCTCCTGCCGGACCGCAGTTCGCGGCACGCCGGCATAAGTCCGGGCACGTGAGAATTTGACGACAGTTGTCGCCGAGCGCCATTGTAGCACAGGGGCGGATTCCCCCACAATTGCAGTCGAGTCCGGCGAGCCCTACTGACTCAACTCGATGAAGTCAGCCGCGACAAACCCGGTAAGGCCTTCGCCCTCGATCGGCCACCAGGTGAAGCCATCCGCCTGTTGCGACTCGCCGGTGACCGTTACCGCCGTTCCATCAGGCAGGCTTCCAACGACTTCAGCCTCCGTTGACGCAGACGCACGGACATTGAGGCCGGCTTCTCCGGTTCCAGTAACAACCACTGTCGCTCCAGGGCCAATCGCTGTTGGCGCATCAGGATCCTCACCGTTGTCCGGGCCTTCGCCGTTTTCGCCTTCCTCGGGCGTCGTCACTGCGATCGGGTCATCGGCATCATCGAGTCCGTTCGGCGTCCCTTCCGGTGTCTCCGATGGGATAACCGGTCCCGCGGTATCGGTGTCATCCGCCACGGCGTCATCGTTGTCGTCCGAGAGCATATTCGCTACCCAGAACCAGACAAGTCCGAGCATAAGAATGACACCGACCACTGGCGCTGCGATACGCAGATAGTCTGTCCAGTAGCGTTCTTCCGGCTGATAGCCGAATGGCGTCCGCTCACCACCACCGGGGGGATCGCCTCCGCCCTGTTCACTGAACGGCTGAGTGTAGCGGTCATCATCGCCGCCGTAGCCGGGTCCTCCACCACTTCCATATTCGTCGGAGCCAGTCGGCCGGCCCGGGCCACCATATTGACTCACGTCACCTCCTCGCCGTTCCGGATACTCGTTGGCTTCCTGGTGTCCATGCAGATGAATCGGCGTCAGTTCGGCGCCGCCCTCGACGGGCGCGCCAGTTTCTTCGAGCTGTTGATCAAAGCCTGCGTCATCAGGCCCTATGCCATGAGCGCTCCCTTGATCAATCGGTTCCCAGTAGTTTCCCATACCACGGTCGCAGTCGAGGTCGTCCTCTCCAACGAGATGGCTTTGTTGCGGGGAGTACAGGAGCGGGTTCCGACACCAGCCTTTTCGCCAGATCGGCGCCGGCTCGTAGTGCTTGCATGTGCTGCACTTGCGAACTGTCATCTTGTCCGATACCCCACCTGTGAACTCGTTTATCGTATGAACGGGCTGGACCCGTTGATCAGCGAATCGCAACAGTATTCCCGCAAATGCGCCTGGGCGCTGGCAATGCTGTTAGTGACTCTGCGCAAATCCCGGACCGGACGTGCGCTTCAGGACGATGCCGATCCTCGCTCTGAACCTGCTGGCGAATCATCGTCCGGCTCATCAGGGTCAGCCAGACGCCGCAAAACTGATGGCGTATCGACACCGGATGACAGGTCTGTCGACGGCGTGTCCAGACCGGAATTGCTCGACGATGATGATGAGTTCCTCGACTTCATGTTGAGGTCGCCCTCGTAGAATGCGCCATCATCGATAACGAGCGCTTCAGTTGTAACGGTCGCGGAAACCCGTCCGGTTCCGGTGATTTGCAACCGGCCGCGACAGGTGACATCACCGGTCAGCTTGCCGGCGACCGTGACGCTTGCGGCTTCTACGGTTGCGTCGATGTCGGCGCTTTCGGCGACATAGAGCAGCCCCTGACAGACGATCTTGCCGCGGACCATACCTTCGATGCGAACATCGCGGGTTGTGGTAAAAGTTCCCTCAATCGACGAATTTCGATCGATGAGACTCAACGGCTCGTTCGCCACAGCCTGGCTGCCCGGGGATTCGGTTCCTGGCGCCGCTGGCTGGTAGGACATTGACATGGTGTTCCTCCCGCGACCGTCCAGGTCGCCACCGTCCTCGTACGTATCTACGATTCGCTTCCACCCACGCTGGGTGTTCCAGCTGTGCTGGAGCTTGATCCCGTTTCTTCCATCTTGAGTTGACCGCTGATCGTGGCGCCTTCATGGACGATCAGCTTCGGTGACCGAACATCGCCGGTGACCTCGCCCTGCGGCAGCACTTCCAGTCGAGATCGCGCCTCGATCTTGCCGCGGACGAGTCCAGCAACCACAACGCTATCCGCGTGGAGCGAGGCGTCGACCTCAGCTCCTTCGGCGACGTAAAGATCGGTTTCGGAGTGGAGCTCACCGTCAGCCTTGCCATGCACCTGGAGCGAGCCTTCGCTCTTGAGTGTGCCATTCCAGTGCGCGCTCCGGGCGATTGTACTGGTCGTGGAGTCTGCGGACGGGGCCGATCGTTGGGCCGGGGCTGCCGGGGCCTGCCACTGCCGAGTCGCTTCGTAGTCTGGTGACGATTGCTGTGATGGCTGATAGGAACTCGGTGGTGGAGCGATAGTCGTTTCCTGCGGGGCGGATTCCTGTGATTCCGTCCGTGACTGAGGAAATGAGATCCCTTCGGCCGGCGTTCCCTGTTCCGCCGAGAAGCGGTTGGTGTCACTCGGATCTCCGGGATCGTTGTCATAGTCATAGGAATCGTAACTGCTCTGTGGATGCTGGTGCTGCTCGTCGTCCTCCGGCTGGACGTCTCCCTGGGGTTTCTGCCGGAGATTACTGATCTGTCTCTGGACCGATTCTCCCCGGTTCTCGCGTCTGAATATCACTACTGGACCTCCTGTCCGCCCTGTACGACAACGTGCGCGACATCATTGGATGCAATCGCGATGCGTTCACGTCTCTGAAGTTGATGCCTTCGTGCTCGAGCTGGCAGCGTTCCTGTCTGATTCGCGCAACCCAGGACGCGGCTCCGCAGCTGCGTTCCTTGGCTCGCAATGATTATCACACGTTCCTTGGAGATCAGCGCACTTATAGCGAACCGTCCCACTTGCACATTCGCTGCCATCAAACCTGCGCACGGAGCGATTGTACTATGTCTACCCGAAGTCGGCAGGTTCAGCGAGTCGAGCCCGAAACCACGCCGCTCAAGCGATATCAGGTCTGACACCGCTTCCTCACAGTATAGAGTGTACGTACATCGCTGTCCAGTCAATGTCTGATCTTTCGTGATGTGTTCACCGTGTCAGCGGAGACGTATGATTGCCGCATGCGATCTTCGCGCGCTGGAGCCAGGTGCAATCGAGGTAGGCGGATCCGTGACGTATCGTACCGCAGCGCTGACATTCGCCGGCGTTCTGATCGGCTTCAAGATCTGGAGTGTGTTCCTGATCTACCTTGTCTGGGGTGGTGAGGGAACCACGACATTCCTGCTTGGCACGCATGTGCTCTGGATCGGAGTGCCGTTGATTCTGCTCTGGGCGCCGGTGATGTTCTGGTTTCGCCTCTACCGGGTTCGCCGACGGCGCAGGATGCTGCTCGAAGCGGAATGGAACGTCGGACAGGAGCCGCCAGTGAACCGTCAGTCCGGGAACTCCTGATCCGGCTCGATCAGTTCATTCAGCTGGACACCAGGATGGCGATCCCGGCAAGCCCGACCCCCATTCCGACCAGCTGCCGTATGGACAAC
>SKTL01000126.1 GCA_007122555.1 Thermomicrobiaceae bacterium
CACGAGCGGAACCTCGCCGCCATACTCTTCAGGAATAACGCCAGCGTCGGTCAATTGCTGCTTGACGCGATCCGGGTTCGCCTGCGGCAGGTCGATCTTGTTAAGCGCGACGATGATGGGCACTTCCGCAGCGTGGGCGTGGTTGATCGCTTCACGTGTTTGCGGCATGACGCCGTCATCTGCGGCGACGACCAGCACCGCGATATCCGTTACCTTGGCGCCGCGCGCGCGCATCGCCGTAAAGGCCTCGTGACCAGGAGTATCCAGGAAGGTAATCTTCCTGCCGTTGATTTCGACCTGGTACGCGCCGATGTGCTGGGTAATCCCACCCGCTTCGCCTTCAGCGACTTCGGTCTTTCGAATCACGTCGAGCAACTTGGTCTTGCCGTGGTCGACGTGACCCATGATCGTGACGACCGGTGGTCGCGTGATCGCGGACGGATCAGCCTCTCCACCCTGTCGCTCAGCCAGATCACGATTCGCATCCTGCACGACTTCCGGGATGTGTTGCTCGACCATGAAGCCAAGCTCGCGAGCAACGGCGGCGGCCGTTTCATAGTCGATCTGCTGGTTGATGCTCGCCATGACACCGCGGGCCATCAACGACTTGATGACATCGACAGGCGGCATCTGAAGGGAATCAGCCAGTTCTCCAACGGAAACAACCGATCCCAGAACCACCGGTTCCGCCATAGCGGTGGCCGACGGGGTTGCCGCTACCTGCGCCTGCGGAGCCTGCGGTCGAGGCTGCTGAGGTCCCCGCCCCTTCGGTCCTCCGGTCTTTCCGCGTGCGCCCTTGCCACGAGGTTTCTTTGCGTTCATAGGTACCTCCTCGGTAACTCTCGGGGCGCGGCGCCCGCGGATTGCGGGTTACTCGTCGCGAAAATGATGATCGGCGTACCTGTGCAATATGTCCCGTGTTTCCTGGTCCAGCGTAACCTTGAGCGCGCGTTCAAGCACATTCCCGGTTACGGCCTTATTCCAACACGAGCGACGAGTACACAGATAGGCGCCGCGCCCGTTCTGCTTGCCGGTCAGGTCAATCTCAACCCGATGATCCGGCGTCCGGACAATCCGGACAAACTGTCGTTTCGCTTCCTTCTCACGGCAGGCGGCACACGTTCGTTGCGGAACGTGCTTTGGACGCCGCTGGCCGCGAGGTCGTTTCGTTCTGGCTTGCTGTTCAGCCATGATTTCCTCAGATTCGGCTTAACTGTCGAAAACCGAGGCATTCTTCGACTTAGACCTGACTGCTCTCTTCCTCGGATAGTGACAGCTCTCGACCAGATTCAAAATCGAATCGAGCCCGTAGTTCACGGTTGTAATAGACATGAACTTCTTCGTCCAGGACTTCAACGTCGACACTCATCGCGACGAGGTCATGCGGTAGTGGACCAAACTCTTTGTCCCGGATGCTGAATGTTCCATCCGGGCGAACCAGGCGTGGCTGTCGTCCGAAGCCCATCAGATCGTCCGGAACATCCCCGATCGCGGTTGACGGCTGGAAGAAGAACTCACCGTCTTCGCCGCGCAGCGTTTCCGGATCCTTGATGTCAATCCGCCATCCGGTCAATTTATAGGCGAGACGGGCATTCTGTCCGTCTTTGCCGATCGCCAGCGACATCTGATCGACCGGAACGATCACTCGGGCGACGTGCTCTTCTTCGTTGAGCGTAACGCTAATCGGCTTTGCCGGGCTGAGCGCATTCGAGATGAACGTCTGCACGTCAGGCGACCACTCGATCACGTCGATCTTTTCGCCGTAGAGCTCGTTGACAATGTTCTGAATGCGGACGCCTCGAACGCCGACGCACGATCCGACGGGATCGACTTTCTCCTGTCGCCCCACCACCGCGACTTTCGACCGCAGGCCCGGCTCACGCGCAACCGCCATGATATCCACGGCGCCGGAAAAGATCTCTGGCACTTCAAGCTCGAAGAGCCGTTTGATCAGCTGCGCGTGCGTCCGGGACACGATCACCTGCGGTCCACGGGAGTCCTTGTTGACTTCCAGCAGATAGACTTTGAGACGTTGACCAGGACGATAGCGCTCGGTCGGCACTTGCTCCCGAGCGGGCATAACCGCCTCAGCCTTGCCGAGATCGATAATGACTGCACGCGGATCTGCGCGCTGAACGATACCGTTGAGCACCTCGCCGACGCGATCAACGTACTCAGTGTGAACACTGTCGCGCTCATAGTCGCGAATTCGCTGCAGGACAACCTGCTTGGCCGTCTGCGCGGCGATACGTCCGAAGTTCTTCGGTGTCTTGTCGAGACGAATCTGGTCGCCTACAACCGATTCCGGGTGCGTGGCGCGCGCGTCCTCAATGCGAATGTCGTTCGTTCCGAGCTCTTCCGCATCCTGCTCCACTACGTTCAGCGTCACGTAGATGCGAATCTGTCCGGATTCGGAGTCCATGTCGATTTCGACTTCTTCTTCCGACCCGGTCATCTTTTTGTAGACGGTCTGCAATGCGTGCTCAACCGATGAAATGACGGCTTCACGGGGAATCCCTCGTTCGGCGGCGATCTGTGCAATTGCAGTGTAGAAATCACTTTTCATGGGGAGAAGTACCTCCATATTCAGTTGTCTCCCGGCGGCAATGACGACAGGACGTCAGGACTTGGGAGATCGGCTTTGGTGAGCGCCCATACCTGGATTTCAGGCAAAAATTAAAGTGGGCATTGCCCACTTCCTTCCGGGCAGTCTCAATTCCGCCTACGATTATAGCAGAACGGGACTTTCGGTCACAACGCAGAAAGCAGACCTGACGGCCCGGGATATGCGGACAATCATGCTATAATCGCCGGGATATCTGCGGGATTCGGACCCGCACGAGAAGCCGCTGGAAAGGCGCTCATGAATCTTCGCATGTGGCTTCGGCCGGGTATGGCGATCAAACGCTGGATTGCCGCGCTCCTCTTGGGGCTTGTGCTCACGAGTCTGGCAATCGCCATGGCTCTGGCCTGGTTCTATCGCAACTACGAGGTTCCAGCCGGGCTTACGAATTTCGTTCAGACAATAACGCTTCAATTCATCCCCCACCCATACCGCGAAGTCATCATGGTCGCGGTCGGCCTGGTGTTCATCGTTGGCGGCTTTTACCAGCTCAGTCGTTCGCTGCTCGCCCCGTTCTGGGATTCGAACGCAATCGGCGATCAGCCGCTGGCTGAAATCATTCAGGCTCACCGCTTTGGTCCAAGTCAGCCCGAGTTGCGTGTCGTGGCGATCGGCGGAGGAACCGGATTGTCAACGTTGCTGCGCGGCCTGAAGACCCACGACATTGACATTACCGCAGTGGTAACCGTTGGCGACGACGGGGGAAGCTCGGGACGGCTCCGAACTGAATTCAATATGCCGCCGCCCGGCGATATTCGAAACTGCATTGTCGCGCTGGCGGATTCCGAAACCCTGATGAGCGATCTGTTTCAATACCGCTTCGAGCAAGAAGGGTCCGCTCTTGACGGCCATAGTTTCGGAAACCTGTTCATCACGGCGCTGACGCAGGTCTCGGGGAGTTTCGAACAAGCGGTCGCCGAGAGCTCTCGGGTTCTGGCCGTTCGCGGTAAGGTGATGCCCTCGTCTCTGGAGAACATTACCGTTTGCGCCGAAATGGCTGATGGACGAACGATTCGCGGAGAGTCGGCTATTGTCGAAGAGCGCGAAAAGATCAAGAACGTCTTCCTCGATCCTCGCGATCCGTCTCCGTATGATCCCGCGCTCCTGTCGATTCTTTCGGCGGATCTGATTATTCTTGGTCCAGGCAGCCTCTATACGTCGGTCCTTCCGAACTTACTGGTTGACAGATTGCCGGAAGCTATTCGCGCCTCACGCGCGGCCAAGGTCTACGTGTGCAACGTCGCCACGCAACGCGGCGAAACCGATGACTTCGAGGCCGTTGACCATGTGCTTGCTCTGGAAGAACATGTAGGACGGGGCGTTGTAGATCATATGCTGGTCAACAACAACCTCGAGCCGGCCAAGGAGCTGATCAAGCCGGAATGGTCCGTGCGAGAAGTCGGACTCGGCGGTCTTGACAAACTCGATGGATCCGTCAGGGTTGTACTGGAAGACGTCGTGAACCCGGAGTTCCCGCTCCGGCACGATCCCGCGAAGCTCTCACGGGCGCTGATTCAGCTCGCTCGCGAGCATCGCCACAGCAGTTATCAGTCAGATGCGCGTTATTCTGAACAGTCCGGCCAGAATGGCCGGCTTGAACAACAATCGGACGTGGAACGGCAGCCGCGCGTGCAACCGGATGCGTTTCAGAGTCCCGCTCCGAAGGAGGTGCGACGATGACCACCCGCATAGGAATCAACGGTTTCGGTCGAATTGGCCGGCAGTTGTTGAAAGCTATCATGTTCGAATACGAAGGTGAGATCGAGGTCGTTGCGGTCAACGACCTGAGTAGTCCTCATTCACTCGCTCACCTGCTGAAATATGACTCGACGTACGGCGGATTTGACGCCGATGTTGATTCCACGGACGACGCACTGGTCATCGACGGGAACGAAATCAAGGTATTCTCCGAGCGTGACCCGGCTTCACTACCATGGGGTGATAACGGGGTCGAGATCGTCATTGAATCGACCGGCCTCTTTACTGATGCTGAACAGGCGCGAGCTCATATCAACGCCGGCGCGAAGAAAGTCATCATCAGCGCACCGGGCAAGAATGAAGACTTCACTGTCGTGCTGGGTGTGAACGAGGATCAGTACGATCCGGCGAATCATCACATCATTTCCAACGCCTCGTGCACCACGAACTGTCTTGCGCCTGTCGCCAAGGTTGTTCATGACAATTTCGGGATCAAGCGCGGATTCATGACGACGATCCACGCCTACACCAATGACCAGGTTATTCTCGATGCTCAGCACAAGGATCTGCGTCGAGCTCGGGCTGGCGCGCTGAACATCATTCCGACATCCACCGGTGCAGCGCGGGCAGTCGCGCTTGTGATTCCGGACCTCAAGGGCAAGTTCGACGGGTTTGCCCTGCGCGTGCCGACCCCAACCGTATCGATCGTCGATTTTGTCGCCGAGCTTGATAAGGGAACATCGGTCGAGGAATTGAACAACACCTTCAAAGAAGCGGCGGATGGCGATCTCGCAGGCATTCTTGACTACACGGACGAACCGCTTGTTTCGAGCGATTTCCGGATGGATCCGCACTCGGCCATCATCGATGGCCTTTCAACCATGACGCTGGACGACAATCTCGTCAAGATCATTGCCTGGTATGACAATGAGTGGGGCTATTCCTGCCGGGTAGCTGATTTGACCGCAATGATCGCAGCGGCCGAAGGCAATCAGGGTTAGGCAAGGTTTCACCGGCGCACGCATGGCATCAGACAGATTGACGACGGGCGCCAGCAACTGGCGCCCGTCCTGTAGCCGGTAATGACTGGTGCTTCGGGGGCGCAGGCGACGGCAGGAGAGGAAATCATGAGGGTTCGCACGCTCGATGATCTTGAGCTTGACGGAAAGCGCGCGCTCGTGCGCGCCGATTTCAATGTTCCGTTGCGAGACGGTCGTATCTCGGACGATACACGCATTCGAGCGACGATTCCGACGATTCAGGCGCTACGAAAGCGAGGAGCCTCCGTCGTTCTCATGTCCCATCTTGGTCGTCCGAAAGGCGAAGTGAGGGATGAGTTGCGGCTTCGGCCGGTAGCTGCGCATCTCGGAACGCTGCTTGACATGCAAGTGTCGTACGCCCATGACGTCACCGGTCCTGCAGCGCGGAAGATGGCGAACGACCTGCAGCCTGGCGAGGTCGGCCTAATCGACAATCTACGCTTTGACCCGCGTGAAGAGAAGAACGATCCGGAACTTGCGAAAGAACTCGCCGGTCTGGGTGATTGCTACGTTTCCGATGCATTCGGCGCCGCGCATCGCGCACACGCGTCCACCGTCGGCGTCGCCGAGTTCCTGCCTTCGGCGGCTGGGCTCCTCATGGAGAAGGAAATCACGGCGTTGTCCTGGGTCTTGCACGAGGCGCCGCAACCGTTTGTGGTGATTCTTGGCGGCGCAAAAGTGTCAGACAAGATCGGTGTCATCGAGAACCTGATGAATAGAGCTCAACGTCTCGTGATTGGCGGCGGAATGGCGAATACGTTTCTCAAAGCCGCTGGGAAAGACGTCGGGGCTTCGCTCGTCGAGGACGATAATGTTGCAACCGCACGCGACCTTATGGAGCGTGCAGCCCGGGACGGCGTAGATCTCCGCATTCCGGTGGATGGCGTCGTTGCGACAAGGTTTGACGCCTCGGCCGAGGCGCGGACGATCAGCGTGGACGCGTTCAATCCGGACGACATGATGCTTGATATCGGCCCGGAAACCGTGGCTGATTTCACGAGTGCGCTTGAAGGCGCACGGACAATCGTCTGGAACGGCCCGATGGGCGTATTCGAATTTGAGCAGTTCGCGCACGGCACGAAAGCAATCGCCAGGATCGTTGCTGAATCTGACGCGTATAGCCTCATCGGCGGCGGTGATTCAGTTGCCGCCGTTGAGCAGATGGGGCTCGCCGGTCAGATCTCGCACATTTCTACTGGTGGCGGGGCCTCTCTGGAATTCCTGGAAGGTCA
>SKTL01000160.1 GCA_007122555.1 Thermomicrobiaceae bacterium
CAGGCTGGCTCGCCTGTGTGAACAACAACGCATTGTTAGCAACGCGAAGCATTCTGTCCATGCCCGGACAGCCGGAATCTCCAGTTACGGGCTTCCCCGGCGACAGAACGATCGAGAAACCGGTACCCTTGAGACGCGACGCTGTTCGTCGAGCGGGGTTTGAGATGGAAAAGGAATCACGTGAACACTGAGACGTTGCGAACGGCAATCGCCGTCGGGTGCATTCTCGGGGCGACTTTCATCCACTTCACCGGAAACATCGTCTTCACCCTTGGGGTTGTCATCTGGCTGCTCCTGGCGATGTGCGCCGGGTTCATGCGGCCAACCGGGTGGTTACTCCTCGCCGCGCCGGCGCCCTGGATCGCTGGTGTCGGCCTGGGAATGATCTCCGGGCGACATGAGACACTCGGGGAGGTCTGGTTACTGCCATTCTTTCTCAGCACGGCCGCCGGCGCGATCGGGATCACCTTCGGCATTGCCGCCAGAAAGGGCAACACCCGGAGCAAGCTCGAAGGCCATTCTGACTAGCCATTCTCGGCGTTGGCCCCTTCCCGAGCTTCAGCGTTGATCGCCGCGCCGAACAGCAGCGCCAGACTCATGATGTAGAAGAACACCACCAGCACCACAAAACTCCCCAGGGCGCCGTAGATGCTCCCCGGATCAATGATCCAGAGAAACACCCGGATCCCGATCATCACGACCACCCACAGCACGGTGGCTATCAAGGCGCCGGGGGAAACGAAGCGAAGTCGATTGGTGAATCGGACACTGACGAACCAGTAGAAGACGGAAAGCATTAGCAAGACGATCCCCGCCATAAGGGGCCAGCTCACGTAGGTCCAGAGCGCTGAGAACGTGCCGCCCATCTGAACGCCTTCGGCAATCGCCCGTCCCAGACCTCGTCCGAAGAGAAACACCGCCACGGAGAGCATAAGAACCAGTCCCATGATCGTTGCCAGAATCAGCGCCACGAACCGCTTCCAGATAAGGGAACGCTCGATCTCGCGCCCGCTGATCCGGGCAGATCCCTTCATCAGAGACGCGATCGCCCGCGAGCCTGACCACATGGCGACCACCATAGCGCTGACCATTCCGAAGGACAGCATGCCGCTATCAGAACGATCAACCGCCTCCTCAACCAGCGGCGCCATGAGTTCTCCGGTGTTTCCCGGCGCCATCCGGGCGACCGTCTGCTCCAGATCGTCAACCAGCGCAATCGGGAGCGTCTGCGAGATCACCGCGATCCCGGCAATCAGAAAGAGGAAGAACGGAGCAATCGCCAGAATCGAAAAATAGGCCGCCTCCGCCGCCAGCGCGCTAACATCAGTTGAACGCATTCGCCCCACCGCGCGAGCCAGCAGTCGGAAACGGCGAAAACGCGCAAGCTGCTCCGGGATTTCAACGTCAGGCGTATGCTCCACGAAGTCGCCCTGCCATGAAGGTTCCATCCGGAAATGGTCGCTCGTACTGGCTCATCTTATCCACAATCGAGCGGCGGCGCACGCCGGCTGCTGATCAGTTCTCATCCAGCGGATGACGAAGACTTCGGAGGTAGTTGACCAGATTCCAGACCTCGTCATCAGTAAGTTGATCCGCGAATCCAGGCATGGCCGGATCGATCCCGTTCTGAATCCAGTAGGCAATATCCCCTGCCGGATGAGAGTCCATGTGCGAAGCTGTCAGATCGGCGGGCGGGCGCTCCAGTTGCGGACCTGCCTCTCCCTCTCCAGTGGCGTCAGCGCCATGACAGACGGCGCAATGCTCCAGGTAGACATTCCGACCAGTTTCGACGGACTCAACAGTGCGGGGAATCGGATTCCTTGCCTGGGCGTCTGGTGTATGTGTGATTCGGCCGTTCCAGAGCGCCAGAACGGTGAAAACCAGCAGGACTCCAGCGATCATGCCGTAGAGATCGGCCCCGCCTTCCCCGCGACGTCTCCGAACCAGCATCAATCCGCCCAGCACCAGCGCAGCGGTTCCCGCAAGAAACGCCAGCGCGGGCTGAATGCCATCGAAACGCAGCGGCGGGCCCGGCCCACTTTCCGGCAGCGTTGCATCAGCGATCGCAATCGACAGGGGAATCCTCGCGTTCTCACCGTCTAATCGCTGGACCACCACGTCGAGATCCCACTCCCCGGCAAGGCTGAGATCGAGTCCCTCGCCTTCGTATCGGGCTACCGGGCTGTCGATCACCTCTCCGTCAGCAGTGCAGATATCCTGTGGAAGGAGCAACCGCTCACGCTGCCCGATGACGCCTTCCTTCGGCGTCGCCCGCACGAGTGTCTGTGCGGTATCGCTGAGTGTGGCGCCCGGAGCGGAGAGGTCGAGCGTAAAGCGATTGTGCCCGGCGACCCCGGGCGTCAGGTACAGCACTCCCCGAAGGTCTCCAGCGACGAACTCGTGCTCCTGGCGTTCCTGCTGCGCCAGATACGCCTCGCGGCCAGTGAACTCCTTAGTTGCCAGCCTGCCGGACTGCGCCAGGGCGCCGGTCACCAGCAGGAGAACGACTCCCGCCAGTACACCGACGAAATGCCGCGGGACCGACTCGGAGCTTCGTCGCCACAGATACGCGGCAAACCCGGTGCAGACCGCCAACACGATCCCGGAGAGCAGAAGCTTTGGTATAAGAATCTCCCCATAGCCCGTCTCGGTCAGCGCGGCAACGCTTCCAGCGTTCAGATGAAACGCGTAGAGCCCGGTCAATCCCAGTGCGATCGCACTGACGCCCGCCAGAAAGCCCAGACGAAGCCAGAATTGACGGTTAACCGCCGACCGCCAGGTTTCCGGTTGCCTCGTCGACAGAAATCCGATCAGCAGCAGCGCTCCGACCAATACGCTGATACCCAACAGGTGCACCCACTGGTTCGCCGCCCCAGCGAGATATCCAATGGTCTGACGTCCGGCATGACTTGATAGCGCCATCGGAACGAGCGCGCTCCCCGCGGCGATCAGCCCAATCACCGGCATCTTCCAGCTCTGCCGGCTACCCCAGAGCGCCGGAATCGCAATCCCGGCCGAAAGGAAAATCAGGTGGACAAGCTGGAGCAGCCAGGCGGACCCATCACTGCTCTCCGTCAGTATCCGCTGAAGGTTCGCAATCCCGCCGCCGGCTCGCTGGACCTCCAGAACGATCGCGCTGAGGGCTCCGGTCGCCGCCAGCGCAACGCCGGCGAACGCGAGACGTCTGACCTGGTTTCCCAGCCCCCGGGGATTAATCCCGGACGTGATCAGCACCGGACGCAACACCGTCAGCCAGACGAGGAGCAACCCTGCCGCAGCCGTCGTTCCGATCAGCGCGATCGCCCGCGCAGCGGCGTCCAGCCAGCTGGTCGAGTCAGTCAGTTGTGACTCCGGTGGCGAACTGACGAGCGGTATCTCTTGCGAACCGACGGAGAAAGCGTAGAAGCCTGACTCCGGTTCGCCGCTATTCGAGGGTGTTGCAGCCCATTGAACGGTGTAGACACCGTCCGAAAGCTCATGGGGAAGTGGAAGCGCGAGTTCACGGTTGTCAGCAGAGTTCGATGCGTCACCAGCCACGACCGGTTTTCCGCTGCGGTCGAGCACGCGCAACGAGCCGCCTGCCGGATCGAGCGGTTGGCTGAAACGGATCCGGATCTCGTCTGGGGTCTCCGAGCGGTGCTCACTGGCGGCTGGCTCGGTCCACTGGACCAGCGACTGCGCCGAAGCATCCGGCAGAGCCGGGAAACCGGCCAACAGGATCAGCAAAACGGCAGCAACCGAACCCCGAACCCCCATCATCGAAATGGAGGTTCGGGGGAAGCGCTCGAGGAACTGCTGAAAGGCAGCACGAGGCATCGTCAGCTGGTCTGTCCCAGCAGCCAGCGAATATCGTGCGCCATATCATCGCCGTCGGCGTCAGGCGGCAAGACCATCGCGGCCTGACCATGCTGATCCAGCATCCAGATCTGCGCCGAATGGGCGATCAGATATGATCCATCGTCGCGCGGTTCGATCTCGACACTGATGTCATAGGCATCCCAGACGCGCTCCAGATCTTCGCGATCTCCGGTCAGTCCGATGATCTCCGCATCAGCCCGCTCGACGTACTTGGCCATCTGCTCGGGCGAATCCTGTTCGGGATCGACGGTGATAAACAGGAACAGCGCATCGCCGGCATCCTCCCCGAGCTCGTGCGCCGCATCCTGCATGTGCATGAGCGTAAGTGGGCAGATGTCCGGGCAATGCGTGTAGCCGAAGAAGATGGCCGTGACTCGCCCCTCGTGATCGGAGAGACGGAACGGGTTTCCTTCATGGTCGATCAGTTCGAAATCCGGCGCTGGCAGCGGCTGATTCAGCAGCATGCCGCGTGTTTCGTTCTCAACGGCGTCATCATCCGCGGTCGCCTCGGTTTCGGGCGGGGCCGTCGGCTCCGCATCGTCAACTGAGTCTCCGTCGGATTCACATGCGGCAACCGCCAGCACCAGGATCAGCAGTCCTGTCAACATAAGCCCGGTTCTGGTTCGAGTTCGCAAGGCGCTCAATCTCATTGCTCTGCAACCGTCACTTCCAGTTCGATATCATCGAGATCGTCAAAGTGCAGGGTGAGCATGAACGTATCGTCCGGATCCAGATCACGCTCCAGGTTCATGAACATCACGTGGAAGCCGCCCGGCTCCAGCGAAACCGTCTCACCGGGTTCAATCACCAGCTCGGGAATCTCTTCCATGCGCATCGTGCCGTCTTCCATGCGTGATTCGTGCACCTCTACCATGCGGGCGACATCACTGCTTGCTCCAGTAAGTATTGCATCCTCATCACCCTCGTTGGTGATGTTCATGTAGGCTGCGGCGTTGTCTCCGGCCGCGCCTGGTCGCGCCCAGACATCGTCAAACACTGGGTCAGCGGCGTCATCGCCGCACGCCACAGCAACCACGGCCAGCACGGCCATCATCGTCAGTCCGATTAGCGTTCGTTGCACGTTCATTGTTCATTGTCCGTTCAGATAGATCAGAAAGTATCGTCAGTACCTCTATGAGTTACAAGCCGGCATGACGCGAGTCCGTCACTGAGCGCCGGCCGACTCGTCAAGCGGATCGCGCAAACTCCGGATGTAGTTGACCAGACGCCAGACGTCTTCATCGGACAGCTGGTCTTCAAAGCCCGGCATCGCGGGATCAATCCCGTCCAGAATCCACCAGTAGAGATCCCCATCCGGATGAATCTCAACGTGCGCCGCGGTCAGATCAGCGGGCGGACGCGAGAGCTGTGCTGCGTCCGGCCCGGCGCCGGTCGCATCCTCGCCATGACAGACGGCGCAGTGCTGAAGATAGAGTTCCCGCCCCGCAGCTATTGATTGCGGAGTGGAGAGGACCGGGTTTCGCAGTTGTGTTGTCGGTGTCGTCTCCAGTGTCGTCTGCCAGACGGTCAGCGCCGCGAAGAGCAGGAACATCGCGGCCAGCCCGCCGAGAACGCGATCCTGTTCCGTTCGGAGTCGGTGTCGTAACGCAATCGCGCCAAAGATAATCGCCAGCGCCAGACCGATCGGCGCACCGATCGCCTGAAGTCCGACGAGTCGCGGCGGCGGGCCCGGAATCTGATCCTGCGCCGGGACCTGCGGAACTTCGAGATTCCGGTCAACCCGCCAGTCGACTTGATCCGGTCGCTGGATAACGATTTCCATGTCCCATGTACCGGGCACGCTCAGGTCGGTTCCAGTCGCTTCAAACCGGACCGAGCGGCCGCGATCACCTTCAGGCAGGCGTTGCAGGTCAATCTGACGCATCCCGCCCAGGAGTCCCTCTCGCGTTACCCGCAGCTCGACACGCGTGTCGTCGGGTAACTGACCTTCGTCCGGGATAACGTCGATCGTGTAGTTGTTCTGTCCGACCGCGCCAGGCGAGATGTAGACCGCGGTCGTGAGATCCATGTGTTCAAATCGGAAGTTCGTACGCTCGGCCTGGCTCTCAAGCGTGTCACGCGCGGGCGCCATGCTGACCAGCACGGAAACGATCCCCAGCACAGCTATACCGAGCGCGATCTCAGCGGCGACCGTCCTGCCGAAGTGTTTGCCTCCGCTGGCGGCTCGTCGCATCCATGGCCCGATCACCATCAGGTTAACCGCCCCGAGGAGAAACAGCGGCGCGGACAACAGCAGTTTCAGCGCCAGCGTCCGTCCATACTCGGTTTCCTGAAGCGCCGCGACGCTGCCGACCTGGAGCCATGTCGAGTACAACCCGCTCAGCACCAGAATCGCGACGCTGATGATCGCCAGGGTCGAGAACCGGGGGATAAGATCCGCATAGACGGTCTGTCGTTCCGCCGGCTCAAGCGTTCGGGTGGGCAGAATCGCCGCAGCCATCAGCGTAATGAGCCCGCCGATCCAGACTGAGGTCGCCGCCAGATGCAGCCAGTCGGTGATGATAGCCACATTTGTCCCGGCGGGCACGGCCGCGGCGTGACTGGACATTGAGAAAGGCAACAAGGCCAGCAAGGCGATACCGAGGCCCAGCCAGCCGGTGCGCCGGACACGAGTCTGACGCCAGAGGGCGCCGCTATACAGGATCACGCCAAGCATGACGAACTGCAGGATTCTCAACCCCCAGAACAGTCCGTACTGGGTCGTGAAGA
>SKTL01000461.1 GCA_007122555.1 Thermomicrobiaceae bacterium
ACGGGTGCTCGATGTCAATGACCGATCGTTGCGGAATCTGGTAACCGGGCTCGGCGCCGGCAACGGCGTCCCGAGGGAGACCGGTTTCGACATCACCGCCGCGTCGGAAGTAATGGCGATTCTGGCGCTGGCGACTAGCCAGGTAGACTTGCGCGAGCGGCTGGGACGTATCGTTGTCGCCTACACTCGCGACCGGAAACCGGTTACCGCCGTGGATATCGGCGCGGCCGGTGCGATGTCCGCGTTGATGGTCGATGCGCTCAAGCCGAACCTCGTTCAGACCCTGGAGCACACGCCAGCGCTGGTTCATGCCGGACCGTTCGGAAATATCGCGCACGGAAACAGCTCGATAATCGCCGACCGGATCGGTCTCAAGCTGGCGGACGTCCTGATCACCGAAGCCGGCTTCGGCGCAGATCTGGGCGCCGAGAAATTCTTCAACATCAAATGCCGGGCTTCAGGGCTGAAACCGGATGCGGCAACGCTCGTCGTTACGGTTCGCGCGTTGAAATCCCATAGCAGCCGGTACGAGAAGACGCCCAGCAGCGAAGACCTGCAAATTGAAAATATCGAGGCGCTGCGTGACGGCATTCCCAACATGGTGAAACAGATCGAGAACGTTCGGATATTCGGGATCCCTGTGGTGGTTGCGATAAATCGTTTCCCGACCGATAGCCCGGATGAGATCGAACTGATCAAGCAGGTCGCTCGCGAATCGGGGGCGTTCGATGCGGTCGAGTCGCACGTTCACGCCGACGGGGGGCCGGGCGGAGCTGACCTTGCGCGAGCGCTTGAACGGGCGATGCAGGAACAGCCTGGTAACTACCATCCACTTTACGAGCTCGATCGCCCGATCAAGGAGAAGATCGAGACGATCGCCCGTGAGGTATACGGCGCCGAAACGGTCACCTTCCTTCCGACGGCGAACCGCCAGATCCGGCGCTTCAGTTCAATGGGCTACGACGAACTGCCAATCTGCATGGCAAAGACGCATCTTTCGCTGAGCGCAAATCCGTCGTTGAAAGGGCGACCGACTGGATTCGAAGTGACGGTCCGGGAAGTGCGACTATCCGCCGGGGCCGGATTTGTCTATCCGCTGCTCGGGGAGATCCGGACAATGCCGGGCCTGGGCGCCGTTCCCTCCGGCACGGCAATTGAAACTGATGACAATGGTCGCATCTACGGGCTCTTCTAATCGAGACGCCCAGCTATAGATGCAGATAGGAGTCGGACGCTAACATGTCTGAGGTTGTGGTTGCGCTCGGAATCTGGATGCCGCTCGGCACGCTGGCGCCGCTGATTCTCTCCCGATTAACCGGAGCGGACTGGCGTGGCGCGTTCATCGAGGCATCGATATTCGCCACCATGGGGATCCTGATCTTTCCAATTCTGTTTGCGCTCACGCTCGGACTCATCATCGGTCAGCCGAACGTCGATCTGGTGTTCGCGATCAGTTACCTGCTGGCCCTCGGTTGCGTGCTCCTCTTCCGTCGACAGTCCAACAAAGCGGAGATGTCGCGACGCTACGGGATCCGCTGACATCGATTGCAAGAAACTCGAAGCAATCCTGGTTAACGAGGCGCCTGAATCGGCGCCTCGTTTTGTTGTGACTCTCCCAACACGCGGATCCATTCGCCTCAATAACAACTGACCGGACACCCTGCAATGACATTCATCGCACTCACCACTGCCTGGCATCGCATAGATGTACGGACACTAATTTCATTGCGTAATTGAAGTCTTGACTTGTGACCGTTCAGGTATTTCGCCCGCTAACCCTGCATATGTGCGGTGCAGATACATCACCTAAGGATAGGGGCAATCGTGACTGTGCGCGGACGTGGGTAGATACAGCTTGCCGCGAGGCTGAAATGAGGTCGGTGGCTAGCTGATCTCCAGTAGCGGAAACGCGGCCTGGTTTTCGGGTGAAGCCACGCACGGTTGACGGACAAGAACACAGTTGCGGAAGAATCAAGGCACAAAAAAGACCGCCGCTGGCGGTCTTGCTGGCTGGGGAGCAGGGATTCGAACCCCAACTTACTGATTCAGAGTCAGCTGTCCTACCGTTAGACGACTCCCCATTGCATTCGCGGCCAATCGAATGACCGAAAGAAGTTTACCAGAGTCGTTTTCCCGGTACAACCGGGGCGTTCAGCCCGACGTTCCGGACGAGATCATTGGCCGGCAGGGATCAAATGGCCCGACTGTACGTTGAACAGCGGCAGGTCCTGAAGCTGGTCCAGATCCAGAAGGCTGGCGTCCGTGGCGGTTACCACCACCTGACCACCTAGCCCGGATATCCGCGCGAGTAGTCGTTCGCGCCGAACCGCATCCAGCTCCGAAAGAACGTCGTCCAGCAACAACACGGCGGTCTCGCCTGTGACCTGGCGTATTATGGCGATCTCAGCGAGTTTGACCGAGACGACAGCGAGCCGTTGTTGCCCGCGTGACCCGAAGGACTCCAGCTCACGCTCGTCAAGCAGGAGTTTGAGATCATCGCGATGAGGGCCAACCGCAGTGACGCCTCGGCTCAACTCCTCATCACGTCGCTGCTCGATCTCCGACTCCAGTCGATTCGAAACCGTCCGCTGCAATTCGATCGTGTCTGCGGCGTCCGCCGGCCCTTCAGTTGCGCCGTCATTCAGACGCGTCGACTGCTCGTACTCCATGCGGAGCGCATATTCCTCTCCGAGAAGAGACCGGAACGCGTCGTCAAGCGGATGTTCCGCCCGTGCAATGAACTGCAAGCGCGCCGCGACGATGTACGCCGCGCGGTTGATCAATTCCTGGTCCCAGTAGTCGAGCTCCCCCACTCGCGTCCGCCGGTTCACCGGCGACTGATCGCGGAGCGATTTCAGGAGGCTGTTCCGCTGTTCCAGAATCTTGTTGTACTGGCTCAGCAGGCGCAGATACGTCGAGTCAAGCGTGGAGATCGCAACGTCAAGATAGCGCCGGCGCACCGAGGGGGAACCGAGCACCAGGTCCATGTCTTCCGGTTCGAAGAGCACCGTCTTCAACCGGCCGACCGCGTCAATTGCGCGTTTCGGTTGATCATCGAGCTTGATCTGTTTTCGCGCATGCGTGCTGCGGTTTGGATCCACCGAGAGCGTGATCTCGATGGTGTTCAGGTGTGGCGCATCTTCAACTGTCCCCTTGACTCTCGCGTACGGGGGAAGACCGAATTCCTGATTACTGTTCCAGTTGATCAAGTCGCGTTCGGCGCCTGCCCGCGCGGATTTCATCATCGAGAGGAGCTGAACACCCTCGATCAGCGAGGTCTTGCCAGACGCATTCTCGCCGGCCAGGCGGATTCCAGCCGGCGGCAGGTCCAGTTCCTGGCGCACGTAACACCGGAACTGCTCGAAGCTGATATGACTCAAATACATCTGGAAAGCGGACCATTCCCGGGGCGTCCCTGCTCAAGCTCACACTGGCGAATCATCTCACATGGATCAGTCAGGTGTCATGCCTGATCCATGTTATGTCTAATGACATCTCAGCCTAGTTGTTGCCGATCACCATCGGCATGATGACGTGAGTGAACTCCGTATCGCCAACCGGACGAATGACCCCAGCGGCATTCGAGCTCGTCATCTCCAGCGCAACGTCGCCCGTTCGAATCACGCTCAGAATGTCCGTAAGGTAACGACCATTGAACGCGATCTGGGCCTGCTCCCCCTCGATGCTCGCCTCGACAGAATCCTCGTTGTCTCCGGTCTCGGCCGCTTGCGCGGAGATTCGGGCGACACCGGGATCAAGCTCTTCTTCACCCGGTTGAACCTGAATCTTGACGATATCGTTATTCGACTGGGCAAAGAGCTTTGCACGTCGGGCGGCGGAGAGAAAATCCTCGCGGCCGATGACCGCTCGTGTCTCCCACTGCTGCGGGATAATCTGTCGGAAGTCCGGGAAATGCCCGTCAATCAGGCGAGTCAGGAATTCAATGGCGCCGGAACGGGCAAGCAATTGGCTTTGATTCGGCGTCACCCAGAGATCCAGCGGATCCTCCTGATCAGCCACGATCCGGGCCAGTTCCTGCAATGAGCGCGCCGGCACAACAATCGAGAGATCATCGCCGGCTTGCTCCGTTAGTTCAGCGCTGCGCACCGAAAGACGAAATCCGTCAGCCGCGGCAAGCGTTAGCTTTCCTCCCTGAAATTCACAGAGAACGCCAGCGAGCACCGGTCTGCTGTCGTCAGTGGCTGCGGCGAACGCCACCTGACCGATCATTTCGCGAAACACCTGCGGATCAATCCTGGCTGTGGTTTGACCATCTTCGATCCTGGGAAGCTCAGGGAAGTCGTCGGCGGCGATCCCCTTGATATGGGCCTTGGAACGGGCGCATTCGAGCGCCAGCGACTGGCCCGCCGTGTCCAGCTCGAACTTCACTGAATCGTTGGGCAGGCTGGATACAAACTCGGTCAGCAGATCCGCGCGAACGGTCGTCTCGCCTTCCGCGTCGACCTCGGACGGGATACTCGCGGTGATCGCGATCTCCAGGTTGGTGGCCGCCAGTTTCAAGGACGAATCCCCGGTCTTCAGCATGACGTTGGAGAGCACCGGCAACGTAGATTTTCGCGAAACGGCCCGGGAAACGTGGCTCAATGCCCGCTGGAGTTCGTCCTGTTTACAAGCCAGTTTCACCGCCGGTATCCCTTCGTTCGTACGCATCCAGTTTCAAGCCCTGCGCATTATAGCACACTGTCCCCACGCGCCTTAAAGGCTTGAGACAGGCCATTATCGCCTTTCCAGAAATCATTGGCTCGCCAAACCATACTTGACAGTAACTGAAATCGTGCGTACCATTCTCATCAGAACGCTTGTTCTATTCTTGGAGCAAAACGAGATCGGGAGCGATCATCATGTCTGCACTTGAATCCGCCGGAATCGACCAGATTCCCGCACTTTCGCTCGAGGATCGGCGAGACACGCTCGCCCATCGGCTGAACGCGGGGTTCGATACGATCGAGCGCGCAAATCAGCAGGGCAACGACACTGCCCATTGGGAAGCTGCATGGATCCGCCTGCTCGCCGAGTACGAGGAGATCTGCGATCAGATCGCTCGGAGACCCCTGAGTCGCACCTATTGATCCTGCGAGGTTCGTCAGTGCGCCTCTGGTTCGCGTTGACAGCCGTCGATCATGGTGCTAGCGTCCGACGATCAATTGACGATTGCGGGTATGACCAGATCGGACGCATTCAGTGAGCAGTTACCCTGTAGATGAGATCCGCCGGGACTACCGCGCCTTGCATGACCTTTGTTACCTCAACACAGGCACTGTCGGGATCATGAGTGAGCCTGTTCTCAAGAAGCATCTGGAACGGATCGCCAGCTATGAGCGGTCGGGGCATTTCGGCGAACAGCTGGCCCGCTCGGGATACGAGTATGCCCGCAACGCATTTGCCGGTTTGATCAATTCGTCCCCCGACGAGGTTACGCTCACGCGGAACGCGTCGGACGGCGTGAACTACGTGTTGGCGAGTCTCAATATTCCGGCGAACGCCGGGTTTATCACCACCGATCAGGAGCACCCGGCCGTACTACTTCCACTTTCGCTTGCGTCGCGATCCGCGAGTGGCTCGATCGGCATGCTCTCCATCTCCGGAAGTGACGACGAAATACTGTCGGCCCTCAGGTCTCTGCTTGAGGATCGCGCGACTCATCTGGCGATCATCAGCCACGTCTCCTGCGAAACCGGACGCCGGCTGCCCATCAAGGAAATCTGCGCGCTGTGCCGGGATCACGGCGTCTTGACGCTCGTCGACGGCGCCCAGTCTGTCGGGCAGTTCACGGTTGACGTGAATGATATCGGGTGCGACTTCATGACCGGTAATGGTCACAAATGGCTCTGCGGGCCGAAAGGAACCGGGTTCCTGTATATCAATCGCGAGCGTGTGAGCGAATTGAATCCGCCGTACGTCGGCGACGGTTCCATCGATCCGCGGTTTGACCGGGCGAAGTTCATGCCGGGCGCCATCGTCAATGACTGGGAGTTCCGGAGCGATGCGCAGCGATTTGAATTCGGCACCCGGAACTGGCACCTGTATGGCGGAGTGGCGGACGCCGTTGATCAGCTCGCCGGGTGGGGCTGGAACGAGATCCAGCAGCACGTCTCACGAATCAGTTCAGTCCTCAAAGCGGAGCTCGGTGATCGCGCCGCCGTAACTGTTCACACGCCGGACGATTGGGCTGCGAGCTGTGGACTCGTGACGTTTTCCGTCGCCGGTCAGGATGGCGCAAAGCTTAGCGAACGCCTCTGGAACGAGCACAATATTGTCCAGCGTCGGGTGCAGGTCCCAAGCGCGGTGCGAATCTCCTGCGCGCATTACACAAACGAAGCTGATATCCAGAAGTGCCTTACGGCGCTGGATACGATACTGGCGTCGTGATCGCGTATGTCGTGAGTCGTCGCATACTGGCTATCAGTGGGGACCCAGCGCGCTGTGGTCGCTAAGGTGTCGAGCGTCGTTATACCGGGTGAGCAATGGCGGGAGCTGACCGCGAAACTCCACGGTGGTCAGACTGCAATTGTCAAAGTGAAATGATCGAGATGCGGTGATCGGAAGATCGAGCAGGACAGACAG
>SKTL01000412.1 GCA_007122555.1 Thermomicrobiaceae bacterium
ATTGAGGAACACGGATCGATGATCAAACCCTCGCCTCGTTCGAGTCCGGGTGAGAACATAAGCCCGCGCCCGCGCGCCCAGAACGACCGGGCTTCGCGAATATGTTCGCCGATCAGGCGATCTCGGGTCTGATTTCGCACAGTTATCAGCGACATGGGCAGCACCACGGATTCCCGCTAGAAGGACTCGAGCAATCGAGGAATCGCCGGGCCGAGGAGCACAATATAGAGCGCAGGGAAAATCAGGAACACCATTGGAAAGAGCATCTTCACCGGCGCTTTGTGCGCCTGTTCTTCCGCACGTTGACGGCGGCGCATACGCATCTGCTGAGACTGTACGCGCAGCACCTTCGAGATACTAACGCCAAGCTGGTCGGCCTGGATCATCGACGATGTGAACACGTTCAGATCATCCACGTTGATCCGGTTGGCCATCTCCCGCATCGCCTCGCGGCGGGATTTCCCCATTCGGATCTCGGACAGCATCCGTCCGAACTCGCGCGTGAGCTCATTATCCCACTTCTCGATCACTCGGCTCAGCGCAGGGTCAAACCCAAGACCCGACTCGACACTGATCGTGAGCAGGTCGATTGCATCCGGCAGAGAAATCTGCACGGACTTCTTTCGCGCACTGATCCGACGCTTGAGCCAGAATCCCGGCAACATGTAGCCCAGGATAAGCATGAAGGCGGCCAACCCGAGGCCGAGCAACAGGTTTGACCCTCCCAGCAGGAACAGGAGCAGCACAATACCGCTCAGGCCTATCGCCGTCGCCACCCGGATTCCGATGTACTCCACTGCACCAATTCCGGATGGTGATCCTGCCTCGATCAGCTCCTGGCGAAGGCTCTCCATCGCCGAACGAGGAGTAAATCGGCGCCCGATACGCGAGAACCGACGGAGAACCGGAAACACAATCCGATCCTGGAACGGTTGCTCCAGTTCCAACTCGGTCAGCGAAGAGATTTCGCGCTGGCCATACTGAGACAGGCGATCTTCAATGACAATGTCCTGATTGGCGCGCCGGTACCCGAAGACCACCAGTCCCAGCGAACTGATAATCATCAGAATGATCGCGATTGCAATGAACTCACCGGTCATGACGGCTCTACCGTTTCCTCTGTCGAGCTAGACTTCAATTTCGACAATCTTCTGCATTGCAACGAACCCGAGACCCATCAGGATCACTCCGAGAATCGGCAAACAGATCCATGGCCAGACAAACAGTTCGCTGATGTAGTCAGGGTTGATAAAGAATAGCAGAGCGGCGACGCCAATCGGAAGCGCCGTAATGATGTATCCGGAGATCCTGCCCTGAGAGGTCAATACCTGAATCTCTCCCTTGATGCGGACGCGCTCGCGAATCGTTTCACCCATGACGTCCAGAATCTGGGCGAGATTACCGCCTACCTCGTGCTGAATGTTGATCGCCGTGACCAGAAGATCAAGGTCTTCGCTGGGGACCCGTTCCAGCATGTGCTGCATTGCCATCTGCGGACTGATTCCAAGACCCACTTCACGCACGACGCGACGAAACTCAGTGCACATCGGTTCAGGCGACTCCCGTGACGCCAGCTCCATTGTCTGCAGAAGCGAGTAACCTGCGCGCAGCGAGTTCGCCATCATTCCGATCGTGTCGCCGAGCTGGTCGTTGAAATGCTTTGCGCGTCGTGTCGCCACACTCGACACGTACCAGTGCGGCGCCATCCATCCGATCACGCCCAGCACCAGTGCGACCATAATTCCCATCAGCGGCTCGCTGAACCCTCGTCCTGCTATGAAGCCGAAGAGCGCTCCGAACGAGGCGGCTCCGAGTCGAACCAGCATAAACTCGCCGACCGTCATCCGGATATCGGCTCGGGAGAGCAATCGAGACATGCTCTTACCAACATCGCGCTCTTGAACGGCTTTGCCCATTCGGTCGGCGAACACGTTCTGATCATGCGTCCGGTCTTCATCATCCTCATGCGCGTGATGATGTGATGCGAATCGCTCCAGCCGCTCTTCCATATCGTGTGACGCAACCTGGTCGCGGCGGCTCAGCACTCCGAAGATTACCAGTACGAGCGCTCCGGCAAGCAAAATGATTGTCAGCGTCATCAGGTCCATACGGCAACTCCGAGCGAGCGTCCGGCCCTATGCCGGATTGGCGAAAATATGTGTCCTAGAACATTCGTTCGTACGATGTACCGAAGATGTTCGGCGGCAGATAGATGCTCTGGCTTTCGAACACTTCCACGAACTTCGGCCGGATTCCGGTCGGTTTGATCGCTCCGATGACCTTCCCGTTCTCCTGACCCGTTTGCTCGAACGTGAAGACGTCCTGCAACACGATGACGTCCCCTTCCATCCCCTGCACTTCAGTGATGTAGGTGACGCGACGGGAGCCGTCTTTCATACGCGACTGATGCAGAATCAGATCGACCGCAGAGGCGATCTGTTCACGAATCGCGCGAATCGGCAGATCGTAACCTGCCATCAGACACATGGTCTCGAGACGGGAGAGCGTATCTCTCGGGCCGTTGGAGTGAACGGTCGTCAGCGATCCATCGTGTCCGGTGTTCATTGCCTGGAGCATGTCCAGCGTCTCTCCAGCGCGACACTCGCCAACGACCACCCGGTCGGGCCGCATACGGAGTGAGTTCACCACGAGATCCTGAATCGAAACCTCACCACGACCCTCGATGTTGGGTGGGCGTGATTCCAGGGTGACAACATGATCCTGATGAAGTTGCAACTCGGCCGCGTTCTCGATCGTCACAATTCGTTCGTCGTGCGGGATAAACGAGGAAAGCACGTTGAGCGTGGTGGTCTTGCCCGAACCGGTACCGCCTGAAACGACGATATTCAGACGGCCCTCAACACACGCCTTCAGGAACGTCACAATCTCGGGCGTCAGCGTCCCGAAGCGCACCAGATCGTCTGACGTGAGCGGATCCTTGGCGAACTTACGAATCGTCAGCGTTGGTCCAACCAGGCTGATCGGCGGGATTACTGCGTTGATTCGCGAGCCATCAGGAAGCCGTGCGTCGACCATCGGCGAGCTTTCATCGATACGCCGACCGAGTGGAGACACGATCCGGTCAATCACGCGCATCACGTGATCGTCATCCTGAAATGTGACATCTGTGCGTTCCAGCCGGCCCGCGCGCTCGACGTACGTCTGGCGCGGTCCGTTGACCATAATCTCCGAGACCGATTCGTCTTTCAGCAAAGGTTCAATCGGCCCGTACCCCAGAATTTCCGCCGAGATCGCCTCAAATAGCCTCATCCGCTCGACACGAGTCAAGACGATGCTCTCGGCCTCGAGCACCGAGGTGAAGGTCTCCTCAACGGTGCGCCGAACCTCTTCCTGATTGCCGAGGTCCATTCGTGGATCAAGTTCAGAAATCAGCCGGTTCTGGATTCGGCTCTTCAGTTCGTTGAAGTTGTCCGACTTCTGCTGGGTTGTGCCCGTTCCCTGCTGTTGTTGCTGGGTCCCAATCGTCGGGCGGCGCAGGGCGCCGAGTTCTCCGGAACGCCCGCTTGACTCCTCTTCAGTGTCGCGCGTCGCGCCAGTTCCCTGAGATTGCTTGCCCAGACCGCCGGTGGTATCGGGGTTTCGCTTTCCATCCTTTGTCGGTGGACTCTTTTGTTCCGTCCCAGAGAGATCCTGGGTCGTTCCGAGACGCTTGAGTAATGACATTCCCGCTACCTCTCGTTCACGGCGACTCACTGCCCGTCCGCATAAGCAGGGTTGGTCGAATCAGGTGTGCTAGAGTCGTACGGCTTCAATACGTGTCACGTCGGTCGGAAGGCTGTTCGCAAGCGTGACATCAATCCGCCTCGAGCCGCTTTTCCGTCGGCAGCAGCCGCCGCGTCAACCGCTTCGACGTCAATCATGCTGGACGCCAGCCGTCGGATCTCCTGTGTAATACGGTGATCCGTGCGGGTTTCAACCAGCGGCGTCCCTTCGTTTACGCTGTGCAGGGCCATCTGGACATCTTCCGGAATCTGATACTCAATCTCTCGCCCGAGATTCTCGGCAATGTCCCGAGTCGGGATTCCTGAGTAGCTATTCATACGATTGAGAACCAGATGAATCCGCTCGTTCTGATAGCCCAGGAGCGCCGCAATCTCCAGAAACTGCGTCGTATCCTTTATTGCCGTCATCTCCATCGTGAGCAACAACAACATGCGCTCAGACGCGTCCATAACGGTCAGCATTGTATCGTCGAAACCTGGTCGTGTATCAATAATGACATAATCAGCCATTTGTGTGAGCACGTTAAGCGTGGCGCGTACATGATCCGTTGTCACCGTCTCCGCCTCCTGCGGGGTTGGCGGCGACAACAACACGCGAACACCCGATGAGTGCGTGAACAGAATGTCTTCCATCAGTTCCGCATCGAGCGAGTGCGCTTGCTCCACGATGTCCACGATCGTTTTCGAATCGCCGCTATTCATCAGCACGCCGATGTCACCGAAGTGCATGCTCGTATCGAAGAGAATCACTTCTTTCTTCGTGAGCCTCCGAAGCTCCACCGCCAGATTAACCGCAACGAAGCTACGACCAACTCCGCCTTTTGAACTTACGACGCTGATGACCTTGGCTTCGGCCGATGATCGCCGCGGATGCGCGGAGTTCGAATCAGTATGCTCCAGCACCTGCGTTTGAACCGCCGGCCGGGCCAGCCGGGAGACATGACGAATCGCCTCAATCAGCTCGTCCAGACTGAACGGTTTGGAGAGATACTCGCGCGCCCCGGCGAGCATCGCGCGCCGCAACATGTCTGGCTCATTCTGGACAGACATCATGATCACCGCCGTCGACGGAACGCGAGTGGTGATCTCCATCGTCGCCTCGATGCCATCCATGTCAGGCATATTGATATCCATGAGGACGACGTCGGGCGTCAACTCTACGGCGAGGTCTATACCCTCCTGGCCTCGCTCGGCTTTGCCCACAACTTCCACATCCGGCTCGAACCGGAGCAGTTTTTCTACGTTGTCGCGGCTTTCCGCGACGTCATCGACGATGAGGATGCGGATCCGACTCCCTGACACCCTACTCCTCCACGTCTTCCGGCATCTCGGCCGGTCGCGGCAGCGGCATGCCCAGATCCTCGATCATCTGCCGGAACGTCATGCCCGGTGTATCGACGATCTCGTCATCCTCCGGAGACCGCAGCGCAACCTGGAACTGTCCTTCGTAGTCAAGGATGAACTTGAGTAACTCCGCAGACGCTGGATCCACTTCCAGGATCAGCATGTCCGCGCTGGGCAACCGTTCGGGATCCGTGGCATCTGGAGCCGAGTCATTCTCTTCGTCATCGTCGTTTTCGTTGCTGGCTTGCGTGCGATCGACGGTAACGAGATCCCCATCGTGGTCCACGGTGATATCACCGGCCACCACGCGCACCACGCGAATGTTCTGCATCAGGATCTTGGTCACGGGCTCGTGTCCGCCAGACGTCGCAACAGAGACAAGGGAACCCGGTTCGAACGGTGCGGGGAGTTCCTGGATATCGGCGTACCAGGGTGGAAGCGCCGGACCCAGTGGTTGACCCTCTTCATCCGTCTCCACGGGTGGATCGAAATCCTGGAGCATCTCTCGCAAGGCTTCGTAAAAGTCTTCGATATCGAACGCAATGGAGTAAACGATATCGATGTGATCGTCGGCCCGGATCATGCCGCCGAGCGCGTTGACACGATCGATCGGAACCGCCACAGCCCGCATTCCATCGGAGACGATGTGCGAGAGGCCCGGGGTAACAAGATTGGCCATCAGGACACGCTGGCCACTGACGATATCGCCAGACGCGGCAAGTCCCAGCACCTGACCGGTCGATTGCGCGGTTCCCCGCGAGACGGTCTGCTGGTCAACTTCGACGACGGTGATGTCATCCTCGGTGACGACGCTATTCGCCGGAATGTCCTGGGCGGCCTCAATGACCTCAATCATCGCCACTTCCGGTTCAGCAGCGTCGTCGTCATCCGCAGTATCGCGGAATGCGAAGATTGCCAGCACTGCCGCGGCGAGCGCCAGAACAACTCCTAATAGAATGAAGACACGACCACCTTTGCGCATCAGGCTCCCTTTCCGGCCGATCTCCAACTGTCATCACAGTGAGAGACGAATACAGCGAGTTCTCCGACTTGCTTTACAGCGCACTCGCTTGATGAGTACCCGTATGCTAAGTGTAGGAAGGTTCCGGACATCCAACCATAGTACGTTGGTTGGGGATGGCCTCGGGAAACGTAGTCCACTGGGGAGCCGCGCTCACCCGACTGCCGCAATGGTTCGGGTCCGGCGCGGGACAGACGGAAAGGAGAACCGTTCAATGGCGAACGGGATCGGCTCGCTTTCACGAAGCCAGGGCGGCGGCCCAAGAGGCGATTGCGTTGTCCATGTCCTGCTGGACCAGCCCCGGAGCGGGGAGCCTTAACCACAACAACCCCCTCCAGGGATACTGGAGGGGGTTGTCTGTCCTGGTAGCGGGGGCAGGATTCGAACCTGCGACCTTCGGGTTATGAGCCCGACGAGCTGCCACTGCTCC
>SKTL01000443.1 GCA_007122555.1 Thermomicrobiaceae bacterium
GGCATGAAGACCGGCGTCTCGACAGGGCCGCGGCGAGTATGGAGCGTCGCACGCCTGGCTTCAGAGTCCGGGTCTTGCGCACGAATCTGGAAATTGTCTGACACAGGCGAGCTCCCGGGGCGGTGGAAATGATCAACGGTGTCGAACATGGATCGGGTACTGTTGTCTTGAACGAATCAGCATCGTCAACGGGATGGTAACACGGTAATTATGAGGCGGTTAAGGCGGGGAGTCCTCTCCCGATTGTTTGAGTTGCTGTATCGAGCGGGCTCCCGGATGTACGATCCGCTCACCGCTGTGTTCTTCGGCCCTGCCTGGCACAACTGGCGTCGCACGGCGCTTCCCTGGGTTGGGCCTGATCGAACGCTTGAAATCGCGTGCGGCACTGGTCAGCTGTTGCCGGAACTGGCGTCCAGGGCTTCGTTCGTTGCCGGGTTCGATCGGTCCCAGTCGATGCTCAATCCGGCCCGGCGACGTTCGACGCGTGATTCGATCGCTGTCCTGCAAGCTGACGCGAAATCAATCCCCTTTCGAGATGGATCGTTCGATACGGTGGTCAGCACCTTTCCGGCGAGCTTCATCAGCAGCCGGTCGGTGCTCGACGAAGTTGCGCGTGTGCTCAGTCCGGGTGGGCGCTTCGTCGTGGTTGTTTCGGCACGGTTTACCCGGTTCCAGTGGAAACGACCATTCATTCACCCGATTCTGCGACTCGCCTATGGATCCGCGTCCTCAATGAATCGATGGCCGGAAGACCTGTTATCCCATCCCGAAATGCCGGGCGAGTGGCGCGATCTGGAGACACCAGAAGGCGAGGCGTTCGTCTGGGTCGCGGTAAAACGTTAGGCGACGAGTGGTAGTTGTGAATCAGCGGTTACGGCCGTTCGCGCGCGACCGACTGCTCAGGACAGGCCCGTCATCGACGCCCATGAGATCGCCCAGCGGATCTTCCTTGCTCGCGGACGAAGTCGCGGCGACAGTCGCTGGCTCGCGCTGACGGCGCTTCTTGGCCGGACGTTCGCGATCTTCACGCGAAGTCGATTTCTTTCTGGAGCTGCTGGCGGATTTTGATGATGCGGACTTCTTCTTGCTGGAAGACTTCGTGGCTGAACTATCGGACGACGATTTCGAGGCAGCCGCCTTCTTGCCGGATCCGGAAGCCGCCTTGCTCTTCGACTTCGACTTCGTTCTTTCTGACGAGCTGTCTGACTTCTTGTATTCTTCTCGGGCTTCGGCGATGCGTTCCTCAGCCTTGGCGGAAGGGCGCGTCGCTGGACTCTGCATCTGGTCCAGATTCAGGCCCTCATTTAGCTCACTGGCAGTCTCCGCGGACGTTTCCTCAATATCTTTCGCGGCGGAGACAAGACTTCCCTGCGCTTCGGCAAAAGTCCCCTCAGCTTCTTCCTGGAACTCCATGGCCGTGTTCTTGAAATCGTCGGCAGTTTCCTGAAGTTCGTCCATTGTCTGTTTAAAGTCGCCAGTGATGTCCTGAGTTGCCGAACGGAAATCACGCACAGCTCGACCGATAGTCTGACCAATTTCAGGGAGTTTGCCGGGGCCGAAGATGATCAATGCGATGATCAGGATCACCGCGATTTCCATCGGTCCCATTCCGAGCATTCAGGAAGCTCCGTTCGTGTTTGCAATCTGCTGTAGAACTACACCGTCTTCGGCCCGGTAGTATACCATTCCGTGCTGACGGTTCTGCAGTAGAATCGCTCATTTCGGCTCATGCTCAGTTCGGGGGAGCACGTGAACCGGTTGGTGCTGATCGACGGCCGACTTATCGGCTATCGCTACGGCGGCATTGCAAGCTATGCCAGGCAGTTAGCGACCCGCTCTCCCGCGTTCGCGCGCAACGAGTGCGTCCGGGTGGCTGTTCGGCGCAATGACCTGTCACTTCTCGACCGATCGGTCAGGGTGTTTACGCCCCCGCATCATCGATTGGAGCGCTACGCCTTCGGTGCGGAAGTCATGGCCCACCGCCCGGGACTGCTCCATTCCGTGGATTATGTTCAGCCAGTCACTCCCGGCGTGAAATCCGTCGCTACTGTCCATGATCTCGCGTTTCTTGACAACCCATCGCTTGTAACGCCTGAATCATTCAACTATTACAGCCAGATCGAACAAACACTGCCGTCGGCCGACCGGGTGATCGCTGTGTCAACCTGGACCCGGGACCGATTGCTGTATCAC
The DNA here is from genome assembly GCA_007122555.1 of Thermomicrobiaceae bacterium. GTDB lineage: Bacteria > Chloroflexota > Chloroflexia > Thermomicrobiales > Thermomicrobiaceae > SLMJ01. The sequence continues at coordinate 2,194 of SKTL01000443.1, forward strand.
CTGGATCTTGATTCGGAGATGATCGATGTTGTCCCGAACGGGTATGACCCCGATATCTTCGGCCCGTACGAGCGCGATGACACGGACGCACTCTTTCGCCTGCACCCGGATCTCTCAGGAGTTATTCGCAGCGAGCGACCGATCATTCTCGCGGTGGGAACCATCGAACCGCGGAAACGCTATTCTATACTTCTCTCCGGGTTTAGCGATCACTGGACTGAACTCGAGCGACTCTCCGGCACGTCGCCGATACTCGTCATTGCCGGGCAGCCTGGCTGGCTCGCTGACGATACAGTATCAACCCTTCGATTGTTGCAGCGGAGCGGACGCGCGATATGGCTGAGAGATATCCGCGACCGCGAACTCGCCGCGCTGTACCGGCAAGCGACGTTGCACGTTATGCCTTCCGCCGATGAAGGCTTCGGGTTGCCAGCGCTAGAGGCTATGGCCTCCGGAACGCCGTCACTTGTTGCGAACGTCGGAGCGTTGCCGGAACTGGTCGGCGATTGCGGGTTTATTGAGGATTCCGACCAGCCCGTTTCGTGGGCGGAAAAGATAGGGAGAATTGTCGCTGATCCAGAGATCCGTGATCGACGCGCTCAGCGAGGAATCGAACGCGCAACCCCGCTAACCTGGCAGGAGACAGCCCGTGCAACTATGGAGATTTATCGAAAGGTTCTGGATGACTAACGATTCAATGCTCTTGATTGCCGGACTCGGTAATCCCGGTGACCGATACCGGGGAACCCGGCACAACATTGGATTCATGGTCGTCGACCGGGTGGTTGAGCGTCTCGGCTGCGATGGCGCCCAGGCGAGATTCTCCGGGCTCCTGCACGATTGCCGGATCCGTGATCGCCGCATCAACGTGTTGAAGCCGCAAACGTTCATGAACCGGAGCGGAAACAGCGTCGGACAGGCAATGCGCTGGTTCAAGATTGACCTGGACCGGCTGCTTGTTATCTACGATGATCTCGATCTTCCGTTTGGTGAGGTGCGTCTTCGTCGAAAAGGATCCCCCGCGGGTCATAACGGGCTGGCGTCGGTCATTGAGCGGTGTGGAAGCCAGGAAGTGCATCGACTGCGTGTCGGGATTGGTCGACCGTCTCGCGGAGACACTGTCTCCTACGTACTCAGTCGGTTTAGCAGAGAGGAAGAGGCCGACCTTTGCACAGTCGTCGATCACGCAGCGGACGCAGTGCTCGCCTGGATCGACAGCGACATTGACGAGGCCATGGGTCGGTTCAACGGGGTCAACGTGTTGACTCCTGTGAAGTGATCGATTCGATCATCCGGCAATTCCCACACCCGCGGCGCGCGGGCTGTAAAATGGGGGAGCGGGGCCTGACGGCGTCGCTGTCTGTCCGCTTAGGCAGGACAGATACCAGGAACGGGAACGAAAGGGACTTCGATCGATGGACATCACGAGAGTTGCCGTGATTGGCGCCGGAACAATGGGAGCGGGTATTACCCAGGTGATCGCTGTCTCCGGGGTTCCGGTTACGTTGATTGATCGTGACTCCACGATCCTCGATACCGCGATTGGTCGCATTTCGGCTCAACTCGAACGAGCAGTTACACGAGAGCGAATGACGCGTGACGAAGCCGATGTCGCACTCAGCGTGATCGATACGGACTCCGCGATGGAAGGCGTTCAGGATTCAAACCTGGTGATCGAGGCCGTTCCCGAGAACTTTGAGCTGAAATCCGACATATTCCGGCAACTGGATAACATTTGCGGCTCGACGACAATCCTGGCAAGCAACACCTCGTCCATCTCGATTACCCGGCTCGGAAGTCAGACCAGCCGCCCCGAACTCGTTGTCGGTCTCCATTTCTTCAATCCGGTTCCCCGTATGTCACTGGTCGAAGTCGTTTCGGGCGGCAGAACCGGAGACGTTGTGGTTGACACGGTAAGCGCATTCGCTCGCGATCTTGGTAAGACGCCGGTGGTCGTGCAGGATTTCCCCGGATTCGTCTCCAATCGGATCCTGATTCCTATGATCAATGAGGCGATCTTTACCTTCAACGAAGGCGTTGCCGGGATCGAAGAGATCGATGCCGTCATGAAGATGGGCATGAATCATCCGATGGGCCCACTGGAGCTGGCTGATCTGATCGGGCTGGATGTCTGTCTCGACATTCTGGAGGTTCTTCACCGCGAGCTCGGTGATCAGAAGTATCGACCCTGCCCCCTGCTTCGACAGATGGTGGCGGCCGGGAAACTGGGACAGAAGTCAGGCGAGGGGTTCTATTCCTACGAAGATTGATTGATCCGTGGCGCGCACTCGAACGAGACAATGCCAATTACTCGGAACACCACTGATGAGGAGCATCTGATGTCTACGACTGATGAGAAAACCGACGAGAAGCAAGCGGACGACGCTCGACGCGGGTACCTGTTGTTACTGGTCGGTGATGAGCGACGGACCTCAGAGGCCGCGCTTGGCATTGCACTGCGAGGCGCCGGACATAATCTGCGCGTGCACATCAGCCAGCTGCTGAACCGGGCGGATCGCCTGCGTGGTGAGGTTGCCGCAGTTTCGTTCCTGACCGGCGTTACCTTGAGTCAGCACGGCAGAATTGGCGCTGTTCAGACGCAGTCCGACGTTGACGGGCCGGGGATAAGCGAAGATCGTCTCGAGAAAGCGTTGCAGGAGGCGTCAACTCATGTAGATCGTCAGGTGACGAACATCCTGATTATGGACGGCCTGCTGACGCTGATTGAGGATGGTAATCTCGACGAAAGCCGAGTCATGACGCTGGTTAATCGCGCCGGCCACGGACTGGATATCGTGTTGACCGGGCGCAGCGCAAGCGATGCGATGATGACGGCGGCTGATAGCGTAACCGAAATGAAGTCCGTCAAGGAACCTGCCGCGGATGAGAGCTCTCCCCGGCGCGGGATCCACTACTAAACCTCGCCTACGTAGCGGGCGGTGAAGATGAACGGGATAGCAGACAAGGCCGAGCGCACTCACCCAGACCGGATCAGGCCGATCCGTGTCCTCATCGCGAAGCCGGGCCTTGATGGCCATGATCGCGGAGCCAAGGTCATGACTCGGGCATTGCGGGACGCCGGCATGGAAGTGATCTACACGGGATTGTTTCAAACCCCGACAATGATCGCGCGCGCCGCGCTTGATGAGGACGTAGATGTCGTCGGGTTGAGTATCCTCTCCGGCGCGCACAACTCTCTGGTTCCCGAAATCATTAATGAGCTTGAAGCTTCCGGGATGGATGATGTTCTGATCGTGGTCGGCGGCACTATTCCCCGATCCGATGTGGATGCCCTGTATGAGCTTGGCGTCTCCGCCGTGTTCGGACCAGGTACGCCGCTTGAACGCGCAATCTCCTATATCCGCGAGCATACCCCACGACGCGAGGACCACCTGTGAGCGGTCTGCTGGAACGATTCCGATCCGGAGATCGCCAGGCGCTTTCGCGACTTCTGACCAACATCGAAAACGAGACGCCGCTTGGCGAGGAAGCGCTCCAGGTTCTGGTTGCTGAGACCGGTCGGGCGCATATTATTGGTCTGACCGGACCTCCGGGAGCTGGCAAGAGCACGCTGGCGAACCAGATGGTCAAGCATGCGCGCCGCAGCGGGAAGCGGATCGCCGTCCTGGCGATTGACCCGACAAGCCCGTTCACTGGTGGGGCGATGCTCGGTGATCGAATCCGGATGCTCGAGTCGCAGGATGATGACGGAGTCTATCTCCGGAGTATGGCGTCGCGCGGCCAGATCGGAGGATTGACGCTGGCCGCGTTCGGATCTGCGATCGTGCTCGATGCGTTCGGATTTGACATTGTGCTGATCGAGACCGTCGGCGCCGGGCAGGACGAAGTTGATATCGCCCGGTTGGCTGATTCAGTTGTTCTGGTCCAGACCCCAGGGATGGGCGATTCGATCCAGGCGGTCAAGGCCGGAATCCTCGAAATCGCTGATGTGCTCGTTGTCAATAAGGCGGACCAGCCGGGCGCGGATGAGGTCGTTCGCGATCTGCGTGAACAGGTGCGCGGCGGAACAACCGCCAGCTGGCGTATTCCCGTGTTGCCAGTTGTCGCCGAAAACGGCGATGGCGTCGACGACTTGCTGGCTGAACTGGCGAAGCACCGGACGTTCGCCGAGCAGCATAAGGAGATTGATCGGAAGCGGGAATCGCGTCTTCATTATCACGCAAAGATGCTCGCCGTCCGTGAGCTCACGCGCTTCCTGAACGGCGCGTTCGAATCACCAGAGGAGTCGGGAGATCCGGCAAGTCGCGCAAACCAGATGATCGATTCGTTTATCGATGCCTACCGAAC
>SKTL01000350.1 GCA_007122555.1 Thermomicrobiaceae bacterium
CAGGAAGAACTCCGGTTCCGGTCCGGTGTTGAACTTGTAGCCGAGTTTCGCCGCGCGCTCGAGCTGCCGCAACAGGACGGCTCGCGGGTCGCCCGGAAAGATGTCGCCGTTCGGGTTGTGAACCCAGCAGAGAACACGCGCGGTTACGTTCTTCTCGCGCTCCCAGGGAATGACGGCGAAGGTCGACAGGTCCGGCATGAGGAACATATCGCTCTCGGCGATGCGCGCAAAGCCGGCGATCGACGAACCGTCGAACCACTGTCCATTCTCGATGACTTCCGGGAAGACCTCAATCGGGATCGCCACGCTCTTGACGATGCCCATAACGTCGGTGAACTGCAGGTTGATGAACTCGACGCCGTGCTCTTCACACTTGCGAAGAATCTCATCACCACTCGGGATGGTGGTGTTCGCGCCGATTGTCGTGGTGTCGATCACGATATCTGCCCTTTCCTGACTGCTGATGTCAACGGGCGCCGGGCTCCGTTGCCCGGCGGTGCGGGATGCGACTTCACATCCCGATAGCAAATGGTACGTGTGGCCGCCGGGCGGAACTACGGGCTGGAACATGAATTTTTCAGGCGAATTTGTGCGAATTGCACAAAAAGCAGGTGGAGTTAGTCAGCTGTGGATGACTGGCGCTCTTCGTGTTCCGATTTCGGGTCATCGATGACCTTGTGTTTCAGGCGGTAGAGCAATCCACCGAGGATCCCGATTCCGCAGAGCGCGGCGCTGACGACAACGGCTCCTGAGACCGACCAGTACTCGGCCAGCGTGCCGACGAACAGATTGCCGAGCGGGGCGGTCCCCTGGAAGAGAAAGATGTACACGCCCATGACCCGGCCGCGCATTTCCGGCGGGGCAAGCAGTTGCAGGCGGGAGTTCGCCGTTGCGGTAAACACAATGCTTGCGGCGCCGAGACCGATCAGGAGCACCACGGTTAGCGGCAGAAGGGTGGACAATCCCACGGCGGCCAGCATCACGGTAAATGATATCCCGCCGAACATGAACATCTTCTCGGTTGGCTTGCTGATATACGCGACGAACAGCGCCGCGGCGACGGAGCCGACCGCCATCGCCGAGGTTAGCGCTCCGAATCCAAAAGCTTCGGTTCCGAGCACGTAGCGCGCGATAAGCGGCAGGATCAGGCTGAAGTTGTAGCCGAAGAGTCCGACGAACGCCATGACGATAATGATGATCAGCACCGGAGGCGTGGTGAGCGAGAAGCGTATCCCTTCCTTGAACTGATCGAGCATATTGCCCTTGAGCGGTCGCTCAACCAGGTGTAGTTCCGAGTTGCGGATCATCGCCAGCGCGCCGATGACAGCGGCGAAGCTCACCGCGTTCACCAGAAACGGAATCGCCAGTCCGAAGGCCGCGATCATTGCGCCGCCCAGCGCGGGGCCGAACATGCGCGCCGAGTTGAACAGGCTGGAGTTGAGCGCGACCGCGTTGGCGATCTGATCACGTCCGACCATCTCGGCGACAAATGCCTGTCTGGTCGGGTTCTCGATGGCCACGGCAATGCCGTGGACCGCCGAGAGTACAAAGACATGCCAGACCTCCACGAGATCGGTGAGGACAAGTAATCCGAGCGCCAGCGCCTGAACAGCCATCAGCGCCTGCATGGAGATAATCACCGGGCGTTTCGGCATGCGATCGGCGATCACCCCGCCGAACAGCGATAGCAGCATGATCGGGGTGAACTGGAGCGCGGTGACAGCGCCGAGCAGGAACGAGGAATCGGTGAGCTCCAGCACCAGCCAGGCAAGGGCGATGCGCTGAATCCAGGTGCCGGTCACTGAAAAGAGTTGACCGATGTAGAACAGACGGTAATTGCGGTTTCGAAATGATGAGAAGGTACGGAGAAAACCGCGAGGTCCGGCGGCGACCGGCGCCGGATGCTCGTCAGCTCGCCTATTGGACTCGTCCGGAGCGCCAGGCTCCTGCCCTCGAGAGCTCATAACGCTGCAATCGTTCTCAGTCTCGGACCATCCATTTTCAGTATACGGCGCCTTCCCAAATCGCGGGTCATCAGCCGGACATTCGATTCGCTATCCGAACAGGGCGATCAGCACGACCCCGCCGGTTATGACGACCGCCGCAAGGATTCGAGGAGGTGTCATGACCTCTTTCAGGAAGATCATCCCGAGGAACGCCCCGAACAGGACGCTGACTTCTCTCAGGGGGACAATGTAGCTCACCGGAGCGATGGTCATCGCCGCGAGGACGATCAGGTAGGTGCCCTGAACGAAGAGCCCGCCAAGCAAAACCAGGAACGGATTCGCCCGTATCTCGCGCCAGGCGTCGCCCCGATGTTTCGCCATGACATACGGCGTCAGACCGACCGTCATGCTGACGAAGATCAGGTAGCCGTAGACGAGTGGATGCGCGTGTTCCACGCCAACCTTGTCGACCAGTGAATAGGCGGCGATGGTCAGCCCGGTGATCAGCGCGTAGATTGCTCCGCGATTGGCGCTCATCCGGTGCTGGATCGTTGTCTCCTGACGCGCCGGTCCAAACGCGCCAACGATCTCCCGGATGTGAAGCCCGATAATCCCCAGCAGCACAAGACCGATGCCGAACACCCCTGTCGCCGAGATGTTCTCGCCCAGCACGGGAACCGCCACGATCGGGACCAGCATCACCCCGGTTCCGCGTGAGATCGGATACGCGATCGAGAGGGCGCCATAGCGGTAGGCCTGCGAGAGAAACGAGATGTAGAGGATGTGCAAACCCCCGGTGGCGATGACGAAAGGCCAGGCGGACGACGGCAGTCCGTGTTGCAGCAACGCCCAGGAAAAGACGGGGAGAAAGATGAGCATCGACGCGGTGTTCACCAGCCAGAGAAACGCCAGCGGATGAGAGCTGCGTTTGGCCAGCATGTTCCATGTCGCGTGCATCAGCGCCGAGCAGAGCACCATCAGGGTCGCCAGAGCAGTCATGCGAAGCATCTTAGCATGTTGTTAACACGATAGCGGGAGATGCATCCTGATCGTTAGGCGACGTCGCAACTCTGGTAGCATCATGAGAGAAGAACTTGCCAACGGCTTATCAGAAGGACGGCGTCGTGCGGGAAATCGAGGAACTACGCGACCGGATCGACCAGGCGCACCGCGATTTCTTCGATGCGCTTGAAGGCTTCGACGATACGGCGCGCGAGACGCAGCCGATTTGCGGCGTGTGGTCGGCGCGGGATGTCGCCGGCCATCTGGCGGACTGGCACCTGGAGATTGTCGAGGCCGTCCGACGGCTGCGCGCCGGAGAGCAGCCGAAGCGTTTTATCCGCGACATTGATGCCTACAATCACGATCAGGCGGCGCTTCGCGGGATACAGAGCTGGGCGGATGCCGCGGCGGATCTGCACGATGCCTGGGAGAAGGTCATCGATTCGCTCGAACAGGTTGACGAGGACGAGTTTCACCGGATTGGCCCGCTTCCGTGGGGAACGGTCGATCGAATAGGCGGGTTCTATCGTCGAATTGCCAGACACACCCGGGCGCATGCCGACGAGGCGCAATCCTGGCGGATGCGAATGCTCGGCGTGCGAGAGCGGGACGAATAGATTGGCGGCGAGTGCTGATGTTGAACTGGGAATATGATTTTGACGAGGCTTGCCGGCGATCGCTTGACGAACGGAAGCCGCTGTTCATTGACGTAATGAAGGATCCGTGCGCCGGATGCGAAAAGCTGGAACGCGAGACGTTTTCAGACGACGAGGTTCAGAAACAGTTGACTGACCGGTTCGTGCTGCTGAAACTCGACCTGTTCAAGAGCCCCAGACCCGTGCTGAGGCCCCTGAACGCGATCTGGACGCCGACGCTTCTCTTCGCCGATCGCCGCGGGACGGTGCACTACCGGAGCGTGAACTTCCTTCCCCCGCGTGAGTTCCTTACCGTGCTGGATATCGGGCAATCCCATGTCGATCTTCGCTGGACGCGCACGGATGCGGCGATAGAGCGGTTGCAGGCGGCGTTCGAGCATGATCCCGAGGGCAAACTGGCGGACGAGGTCATGTACTGGTGGGGGATGGCGGTTTTCCTCAAGACAAACTCAAACCCTGAGATGTACCGGATCTGGGATGATCTGCGAGAACGATTTCCCGATTCCATCTGGTCAGCCCGAGTTCCGTAGCTATTTCTCGCCGGGTCCGGATACCCGATCACCGGGCTGGACTCCGCTTTCGATCATCTGATCGATAATGTCCGCGGCTTCCTTGGCCGCGTCCGGATACGGCATTAGTACCAGATCGACGTTCTCATCGCGTAAGCGATCGGCAACGCTATCGATGGCGGCCGTGACCCCGATATTGCACGGATAGCCGTGGTGTTCCAGCCCGTGAATCAGCGACCGGCTGACATGTTCGTCACGCATTGTTGAGATGATCCATTTTGACCCTGGCGGCAGGGATCCCGGAAACTCCGGGTCTTCGGCATCGCCGTATGCCGTGTGCATACCGAGTTTCTTCCACATCTCTACGACTTCAGGGTCGAAGTCGACGCCAAGAACGGTGTGACCCCGATCGTGTAGTTGTTGAAACAGATTGCCGCCGTAGCGCCCGAGGCCGTAAACGATGACGTCCGGGCGGAACGAATCGTCGTCGCCGAGATCCTTTTCGATGTCGCGCTCCCGCTCGAATATGGACAGGTACTTGCCGATCCGCTCGTAGATCTGGTGCGAGTACAGGATCAGATAGGTCGATGTTCCGATTGTTACGAGTCCGACGAGGGTGATGAGCCCAAGCGTTTCGTCGTCAATATGCCCGACCGCAAGGCCCATTGCGGCAAGGATCAGCGAAAACTCGCTGATCTGCGCCACGGTCAGCCCGGAAAGAAAGCCGGTGCGCTTGCGATATCCCATCAATCCGGTGATTGTCATAACGATGATCGGGTTGCCGATTAAGACGAATGCTGACAGAGCCAGTGCAGGAACGATCTGGGCGCCCAGCTGTGAGAGATCCAGGTCCGCGCCGAGAGACAGGAAGAAGAAGAGCAGCAGGAAATCACGAAGACTGACCAGGCGCGTGCCAATCGCTTCGCGAAATGGGGTGGACGCCAGGGAGACTCCGGCGATGAACGCGCCGACTTCCTTACTCAACCCGAGCATATCTCCCGTTGCGGCGAGTATGAGCGCCCAGCCAATCGCCGCAAGCACCAGCAGTTCCTGGGATCTGGCGAAGATGCGAAAGACCGGCTGGATTGCATAGCGGGTGATGACGACGATCCCGGCAACGAACAGCGTCCCGTAAAGCAGGACCAGGCCGGTTTCCCGTAGCAGGCTGTCTCCTTCGCCGTCACCAGCGCCGAACGCGGTCAGTCCGATCATGACGAGCACCACCATGATGTCCTGAACGATCAGCAATCCAATGGCGATTCGGCCGTGGAGGGAGTCGATCTCCCGCTTGTCGGAGAGCAGCTTGACGATAATGATCGTGCTGGAAAAGGTCAGCGCCACCGCCACGTAAAGAGCGTGGAGCGTACTGATACCCAGAAGAATCGTTATCCCGAAACCGATAATCGAGGTGAACAGTACCTGCCCGACTCCGGTGTAGAGGGCAACCGGACCGGACTGCCGGATGAGTCCGATGTCGAGCTTCAGTCCGACTACGAAGAGCAACAACGCGATGCCCATCGTGGCGAGCAATTCGAACGCTTCCTGATCTTCGATTATGCTCAGCCAGGCTGGCCCGGCAATGATGCCGACGGCGATGAATGAGATGATGAGTGGTTGCCGCAGCAAGGTCGCGATTGCGCCCACAATGATCGCGACGATCAGCAGCGCGGCGAGCTCATAGAATGCGTTGTCGAACTGAAGAAGGTCCGCCATGATTGCCCGTTCTCGGTGAAACCTGTTTAGTCCGCGTGTCCGTCACTCTGCTCAACGAGCTGCCGAGCGATTTCCAGCGCGCGCTCCTTGTCATCGTGTCTGATCTCGCCGTCGATCACCATCTCTCGGAGCTGATCCTTGACGATTGCGATCCAGCGGCCCGGTTTCCGGTCGAACGCGGCCATCAGTTCGTTGCCATCGAGTGGACTCTGCAGCTGATCGAGCGCGGCTTCTTCGCGGATGCGTTCAATGTGCTCCCGCAGTCCCTGATTGCGCTCAGCGGCGTCTCGCTGGCGATGCGCCCTGGCGCTGGTCACGTCCGCGGCGGCGAGGTCGAGCAGGTCATCGAGTTCATCGCCGACTTCAACCATCAATCGCCGGACTGCGCTGTCTGTCCAGGTCTCGTCATACCCGGCGGCGCGAAGATGCAGTTCCACGAGCCGGCTGACGCGCTTGATGAGGTTGCGCTCCTGGGTAAGACGCCGCATTGTGCGACGGGCCATATCCGCCCCGACACGCTCGTGCCCGAAGAAATGAACCTCGCCGTGCTCATCGATTGAACGCGTTCGCGGCTTTCCGGCGTCATGCAGCAACGCGGCCCACCGGACGGCGAGTCTCGGAGGCGTCTTGTCGAGCACCTGCATCGTATGCTCCCAGATGTCCTTGTGCCGGCC
>SKTL01000121.1 GCA_007122555.1 Thermomicrobiaceae bacterium
GAGCGATCCAGCCCAGAATCGAAAAGACGCCGACGACCAGCGCGATGTCGTGCAACATCGCGATAATCGCGCAGGAGCCGTAGAGGAATGAGTTCTGGGTCTTGCGGAACGCATAGGCGATATAGAGCAAGACACCGACGGACGCCAGCACGATTGCGATGCCGGCCCGATTCCGGATTTCGGTGCCAAGCGTTGGTCCGACGGACTGCAGCTGGAGCTCGGTGTAGGGGCCGATTTCCGCCTCGAGCGCGGAGTCCAGGACGGCTTTCTCCGGAGAGCCTTGCTGGAGCTCGTCCATTCGAATGAGCATCTGGTATTCGTCAGACTCCTGCACCCGTGCGCCGGTGAATCCTTGCGCTTCCAGAACGCTCTGAATCTCGTTGGAGCTCGTTCCTTCTTCAACCTGGATCTCCCAGAGCGTGCCCCCGGTGAAGTCAATACCGAGCTGCAGCCCGTTGACCACCAGTGATCCCATGCCGGGAAGGATGATAATCAGCGACAGAAGAAACCAGAGATAGCGTTTTCCGACCAGATCAAGCATGAGTTGTGGTCGCTCCACTACGGCCTAGTTGCCGCATTTCGATTCGCGAATGCATTAGTCGTCTCCCGGCGCTGGGCGATGTCGCGGCTGATCCGATTCTACGGGCACTTCCATGCCGAGCCACCACTCGGTTCGAAACTGTGGTGACGCCAGAACCAGTCGCAGAAATGAGCGAGTAACAGTGATGGCGGAGAACATGCTCACGGCGACACCGATGAACAGGGTCAGCGCAAAACCCTGAATGATGCTGGCTCCAACATATTCTCCGAACCAGTAGAGGATGATACAGGTGATCATCGTGGCGATATTCGAATCACGAATCGAGGGCCAGGCGCGATTGAATCCTTCCTCGATCGAGCGGCTCAGGCTGTGACCCAACCTCAATTCCTCTCGCAGCCGGGAGAAGATCAAGATGTTCGCATCAACCGCCATACCGATCGAAAGAATGACACCGGCGAGCCCGGCCAGCGTAAGAACGACCGGGATCGTCCGGAACATCGCAAGAATGATCAGGCCGTAAACAGCGAGCGCCAGCACCGAGAGCACGCCCGGAAGCCGGTAGTAAAGGATCATGAACAGGACAACCAGCGCCAGTCCGACGGCGCCTGCCTGCAGGCTTGCGTCGATCGACTCCTGGCCGAGCGTTGGTCCGACGGTCCGGCTCTGGACGACTTCCAGCGGAACGGCGAGTGAACCTGCCTGAAGCTGTGCGACAAGATTATGGACCTCCTCGCGAGCCGGTCCGGAAATTTGCCCGCGGTTTGAAATCGCGCTGCGGATTGTGGCGGTTGAAATGACGCGTTTGTCGAGCACCACGGACATCGGGTTGCCGACGTTGGCGCTGGTGAACTCATGAAACGTTTGCGCCGCATCCGAATCAAGCTCGAACCCGACGACAAGACGTCCGACTTCGTCCTGTTGCGGGTAAGCATCGCTGAGGTCGGCGCCGGTGACGATTGTCTGGAAGACTGGATCCGATTCGTCAGGCATGAGGCCCGGCTGATCTGCGAGCTCGGCCTCGATAATGTGATCTTCGGCCATGCCGGCGGTCGTGTTGACGACGGAGCCCTCGGGCAGAAATTCGCCCTGAGGATCGATGATCTCCAGCAATGCGGTTTGCGAGATGACCTGAACGGCGGCTTCCGGATCACCGACGCCCGGAAGCTCCACGATAATCTGATCGTCGCCCCGGGTCTGAATCAGCGGCTCGCTGACTCCGAGTCCGCTGACACGGCGTTCGACGGTGTCGCGCGTCCCGGAGAGCATTTCATCAGTTACCTCCTGGCCTTCCGGCGGTCGGGCTTCCAGGACGACCTGAAGACCACCCTGGAGATCCAGTCCCTGATGAAAGTAGACGTTCTCTTTCCAGCCGAAGGGATCAGCGACATCACTTGGAAGGTTCAGCCAGCCAGCCAGCAAGGTAATGAGTGCGATAGCGGCGAGTGTAATGCCAAGTCGGTTTCGCAACGGTGACGTTCTCCTCGCGAACCTGCCGGCGCGTGCAAACAGCGGGATGCCGCGCATGATAAACATACCCGCCTTCTGGCGGGCGGCTCGAATTATAAGGACGGGCTGTCATGGTGTCAAAACAGGGTGGTTCGCGCTTACCGCCGGAGATAGAGGTTGTGCCCCCGGATGTACCGCTCGACCGATGCGGGAACGTGATAGCGAATCGGTTCATCCTGTCGAATGCGACGCCGGATGTCGCTGGAGGCGATCTGAATGAGCGGAACGTCGATGATCTCGAACTGCCCCTGCACCTCTGGAACCCGGTGAATGATGTTTTCCACGTCGACAACAATACCGGGTCGAAGGGCGACTCCGAGCTTCACAAGTTGCGCCAGACGGCCCGGTTCATGCCAGTGGGGAAGGTCACGAAACGAATCCTGACCCATAAGGAAGATGATCTCGCTGTGAGGGAATCGTTGCTGGTGTTCAATCATACTGTCGGCCGTGTAGGACAACCCTGACCGCTCGATATCAACATAGGAAATGTCGAAACTGGGATCGTCGCTAATCGCCATTTCGAGCATGTTCACGCGATGGTGATCTGCGGTAATGTCCTGGTCAGTCTTGTGGGGCGGTCGGCCGGCCGGGAGAAAGAGGACCTGTTCAAGCTGCATTCGATAACGCAGTTCGTCGGCGACGATCAGGTGTCCATGGTGAATCGGGTCGAAGGTTCCGCCGAATATGCCGATCCGGGTCACGACGTCTATACTCCTTCTCGCAGCATGCTGATCCGGAATTTGCTTCGCGAGTGACTGAACCGCACTATCCGGAGTAGGATAGCAGGTGTGCGCAAGGCAGCAGAGCTGAATCTGACGATCTGGAGCAGAGAACGTGGAACGCTGGGAGCCGCCGAGAGTAACCGAATCTGACGCTCCCAGACGCCGTCGACAGGCTCCGGTGATACCTCGTCGTGATCTTCCGGAGATCTGGCTGATGGTTGCAATGCGAGCGGGAATCGCAATGGTGTTCGTGCTTCCCGTTCTGTTCGAGGGCCTGCGCGATCTTATGGAGTACGTTGCGGTCGTCCTTATCGTTGCGCTGGTTGCGGTCATTCTGCAGACCAACAAGGTGCAGACGCAGAAGCTCCGGAAGCAGACACTCTTTGACCTGGGAGGGTTGATCACGGTCGTTCCGGTCAGTGTGCTCAACGGATTCGTCGCGGCCGACACCAGCGATCTCCTTCCGGCTGAACGGGCGGCGCTCCTGCAGACAGGCGGCGTGCTGCTGATCGTTGTGGCAGTGGCGATCTGGCTCGGGTTGACACTGTTCCCGGACGATCGGACGCTGGTCCCGGCGGTCATCCTGCCGAACCTGATCATCGTCATTGCGGTGACATTCGTATTGCACGATTTTCGCAATCAGACGGTGCTGGCGATGATCGCGGTCAGTTACTTCATCGGAGCAGCGGCGATCGCAATCGGTGCGCTGGTCGATGAGCCGGTTCGCCGACATGTGCCGGTCGCTGTCTTTGGATCGACCGTTCTGGCTGGACTGGTGCTGTTCGATCCGGGAATGCGAACGATCTTCGACCTCAGTGGCTGGGTGCAGTTCCTGACCGCTACGATAATCCTGTTGGGGCTCGCGACGCTGATCGTGGTCCCGAACCCGGAGTTTGACAATATTCGATTGAGCGCCGCCCCCGGGCCAGGCGGGGCCGGGCGCTCGCGACGACGCGAAAGGGAAGCCGATGATTCAGGTGGAGACACTGAGGAATGAAGTCGATTCGCGGTTTGATGACTACCTGGAAACGCTGTACAGACTGTTGCGCCAGCCGTCTATCAGCGCCCAGGGCGTCGGCGTCGACGAATGTGCCGAACTCGTCGCGGAAACGCTGAGGGAGGCCGGAATCGAGTCTCGGATCTTGCAGACGGAAGGTTCCCCTGTCGCGTTCGGAGAAGTTGGACCCGATGACGCTCCGTTTACGCTTCTCGTCTACGGGCATTACGATGTGCAGCCGCCTGAGCCGCTCGACGAATGGCATTCCGACCCGTTCGAGCCGACGATACGCGATGGGCGCATCTACGCGCGAGGGGTCGGCGACAACAAGGGTCAGTTTCTCGGGAGCATTTTGGCGTTCAAACTCCTGAGAGAGCTTGGCGGCGCTCCGGACATCAAACTCAAGTTTCTGATTGAGGGCGAAGAGGAGAACGGCTCAAAGAACCTGCGCGCATTTGTCAACGCAAACAGAGAATTGCTGAGCGCGGACGCGTTTTTCGCGGCGGATGGCCCGATGCATCCATCCGGCCGGCCGGTGGTCTTCTTCGGCGTTCGCGGGATGCTTGCCGCGGAAGTGAAGGTTCGGGGGGCGAACCGGGATCTGCACTCCGGAAACTGGGGCGGGCCGATTCCCAATGGCGCCTGGAAGCTGGTGGAACTTCTCTCGACGATGCGCACGCCGGACGGACGGGCGGCGATCGAAGGATTCTATGATGGCGTGCATCCGCCGACAGAGTTCGAGCAACAGTTGCTTGCGGAGATTCCGTTCGACGAAGCAAGTGCGAAGAAGCATCTGGGAATTACCGAGTTCGACGGCCCGGCGGAGATGAGCTACTACGAGAAGATCATGTTTCAGCCGACGCTGACGATCGCCGGGCTGAACTCGGGCTATACCGGCGCCGGGAAGAAGTCGGTGATTCCATCTGAAGCCGTTGTGCGACTCGAGTGCCGGCTCGTTCCCGGGCAGCAGCCCGACCAGGTGCTCGAAGCGATCGAGCAGCACGTTCGCATGTATATTCCAGACGCCGAGATTACGAAACTGGCAGGGCAGCCGCCTTCCAAAACGTCGCCGGAGCTTCCCGTCTCCAGAATGGCGGCAGCGAGCATGGAAGAGGCGTACGGCGCGCCGCCCGTGGTCATGCCCTTGCTCGGGGCGACTGCTCCAAACTACGTGTTCACGGATGACCTGGGTTTGCCGGCGATCTGGACGACCTACGCCAACTATGATGAGGACAATCACGCCCCGAACGAGAATATGACGCTGCAGGCGTTTCGTGACGGCATCGTCGCCAGTGCTGTGTTGTTTCAACGTATGGCGACCGTCGAGAAGTAACAAGGGGAAGCGGGGGATCCGGATCAGGATTCCCCGCGATCATCGTCAGCGCGGCTCTTCTTGCGATAGCGGAAATCGCAAAACGGAGCGCCTTGCATGATCGTCTGGGTGCGCGTCAGCTCGACATCGGGCGCGAACCCTTCAATCAGGGAAAAGTCTCGATTGCAGGAGAGAAGCGCGCCCTTATCCTGCATACCGAGATCGCGATACATCTCGGCGTAGCGGCAGCGGGTTACGTTGTAGTCGAACTGCTCGTCATTGAACTCGAGGATTTCGATCTCGAGAGCGTTGTCTTGAATCCAGTACTTAATTGATTCCCGGAAGTGAGCGAGGCTGCGTCCACCGAGCTCTTCAGCCAGCTGGTTACCCTGGTCGCGAGCCAGCTGAATAATCGTCTCAGCGGCGACGCCCTCAACCCGCGCCCGGTCGCCAAACTCCTGAACCATCGCTTCCAGGATAGGCTCGAGCACCCGTGCTTCGATTTCGCGGCGGTTGATAACGCCGATCTGATTCAGCCGGGATGCATCACGTTGTGTTGATGTCTGATCACTACTCATGCCGCGACTCCTCAAGGTCATTCGCGATGACGCATCGACATTTCGCATACCGCCAACATACCATTAACAGCGGTATGGAGCGGTAGAGCGAATATCAACATCCACCGACGAAGAAGGTTCCACAGTGCTATGGAAGCGTACGTACATATATGTGGCGGGTGATGCTCTGTGGCGCTCGCGCCTGGATCTCAGCTTCTGTACTCTGGATTCTTGAGATCCATCGTGATGGTCAAGCAGGCTACGTAAGCTTCCGGGAAACTGGTTTACGATAATGGACGATGCGACTCAACACGATCAACCGTCGAACGTTGACGGCTGGCGCGGACGCTGGTTCACCAGGCGGCGCGTGCTGTTGATTGCCGCATTCGTCTCGCTGCTGATTTTGACGAGCAGCACGCACGTGCGGATTGGATTCCAGAGTGCAGCGTTTCTCAGCGAAGTCTTCCCTGATTCGCCCGCCTATCCGGCGCGCTGGTTCGCCGACGAGCCTCGACGAACGATGGTGCAGTTCCCGCATGGCGATACCTATCACGGCGCGTATCTCTACCACCCGGTAGAGCGTGGTTGCTATGGCGGCATCGTCATGTATATCGGGCTCGGTCCGGAGCATGGAGACCCGCATCTGGATCGCGTTTCCCGGGCGTTCGCCCGTAACGGCATTAGCGTGTTGATCCCGGTTTCCGAGCCGATGGTCGAATTCCGGCTCGACGCGAACGAGCATTTCATCGCCGGTTCGGCGTTTGAATATCTGCGAGACCTTCCCGATGTCAACCCGGATCGAGTCGGCATGTTCGGGATAAGCGTTGGCGGAGCGATC
>SKTL01000331.1 GCA_007122555.1 Thermomicrobiaceae bacterium
CAGAAACAGAGAGAACGCCGACGATCGGAAACATGGCGATCGGGATCAGAGAGGTCGCGGCGAGCGGCAATGCCTCGGTCATCCAGAGGATCGCCATCAGGAGCCCGATCGCCGCAGTCCCACGCGCTTCGGCCGAAAGATCGGCTCCGCCGAGTTCCAGCCCGTAGTAGACCCCCAGAGCGATCAGCGGACCGATAAACCGCCCGATCCAGGCAAGCTTGTAGGTTGGCGCTCCGCGACTTCCATCATCATGATACGGCGCAGGTGCGTGGGTGCTCATCCATCTCCCGTTGATCGTCGCTCATCAGCGTCCTCATGCGTTACTGGACGAAGATGACCAGCGTCGCTCAGTAAACGATACCGAACACCCAGCCTGCCAGGGTGAATGCGACAAGCGTAATCAGGAGTATCGAGATGATATTCAGCACGACTCCGGCTCGAATCATCTGGCCGATGACGATGTACCCGGAGCCGAAGACAATCGCGTTTGGCGGGGTGGCCACGGGCATCATGAAGGCGCAGGTGGCGGCCAGCGCGGCCGGGATGATAAGCAGGAGCGGATCGACCCCGATGCCAAGGGCTACTCCGCCCAGGATCGGCAGGAACGTGGCGGCCGTGGCTGTGTTGCTGGTCAGCTCAGTCAGCAGCAGGATGACACCCGCTGCAGCCGCGGCCAGCAAGATTAGCGGCAGAAACTCGAGGACCGTCACCTGGTCGCCGATCCAGACATCGAGGCCGCTTGACTGAACCGCTGTCGCCAGGCTCAGCCCGCCGCCAAACAGCATTAGCACATTCCATGGGAGCTCTTTCGCGGTCTCCCAATTCATGATGAACACGCCAGCTCGGGGCTCAACTGGAACGGCAAACAGCGCGATCGCAGCGGCAACGGCGATCGTTGCGTCGGAAATCTCCGCAACCCAGGGAAACCGATCAACCAGCCAGACCCAGTCCGTTACCGGCCCGCGCAGGATCCACGAGAATGCCGTCAGCAGGAATATGCCCAGCACCAGCTTCTCCGCACGGGACATCGGCCCAAGATCGGCAAGTTCCCGGTTCACCAGCGCGTCGCCGCCCGGGATCTCGTCAACCTCCGGTGGATAGAGGATATACGTCAGCAGCACCCAGGCAATGACGAGGAACACCGCCGCCAAAGGTATTCCGACCATCATCCACTGCCCGAATCCGATCTCTATTCCATAGCTGCTTTCCAGAAACGCCCGCATGAACAGATTCGGCGGGGTCCCGATCAGCGTGCCGACTGATCCGATGCTGGCCGAATAGGCGACCGCCAGCATCAACCCCGTCGCGAACGCTGGCGCATTCTCCGCGAACTCCGGGACATCGATCGACTCGTCAACATCATCAGGAAGTACATCACGCCGCTCCAGTTGATCGATTACCAGCCCGACGATGCTGACGGCGATCGGCAACATCAGCACCGTCGTAGCGGTGTTACTGATCCACATGCTCAGGAATGCCGTGGCGACCATGAATCCAGCGATGAGCCGTCTTGGTCTCGTGCCGACAATGCGCACGATCACCAGCGCAATACGCCGGTGCAATCCCCAGCGCTGCATCGCCAGCGCGAGCATGAACCCGCCCATGAAGAGGAAGATGATCTCGTTGGCGTACGGAGCCGTCGCCTCGCCGATTTCCAGCACTCCGGCCAGCGGAAAGAGGACAATCGGCAAGAGCGAGGTGATCGGCAGCGGCATCGCCTCGGTCATCCAGAGTATCGCCATCAAAATGCCGATCGCGGCCGTCGCTCGCGCGACCGGCTCCAGATCGGAGCCATCGAGCATGAGGTAGACCGCTACGCTCATCAGCGGCGCAACGAAGCGTCCGAACCAGGGTAGCTTGTATCCCGATCCGGAATGATCATGATTGGGCTGGTTCGCGCTCTGGCTTTCCTGCTGACTCATATGTCGCAATCGGTTCTCGCACCGGTCAGAATCATCGAACTCGACCTTATCGTCGCACCGTCGCAGCGGGATTGCACCATAGCTGAAAGTGTTGCAATTCCGTTGCGTCCTGCTTCCCGCACTATCTCACGTTCGCGGTAGACTGATGAGCGGACCCGCCGGGGATTGAAACGGAACAGGAGTCTGGAATGCACCACGGCGAGTACAAGACGGTTGGAGGCAAGCTGGTGATCGCCGACTTTCGCATCAGGGACGACCGGCTCTGCGATGTATCCGTCAGCGGTGATTTCTTTCTTGAACCTGCTGAAGCGCTCGAGAACATCAATCAATCGCTGGAAGGACTGCCCGCAACGGCGTCTCAGGAAGCCTTCGCCGCCGCAATACTCCGGGCGCTTTCGCCGGATGTCGAGATGATCGGGTTTTCGCCGGAAGCCGTCGCGATTGCAGTTAGAAGAGGAATCGACGAATCATGACGAAGAAACGCGCCGACTGGCGCGACTACGACTGGCGCCTGATCCGGGGTGAGCCGGTTCCGGTTGAAATGAACCACGCGCTGGATGAAGTTCTGGTTCGCCGTGTTGGCAGCGGCGAACGTCAGCCGACGCTGCGTTTCTGGGATCGGCAGGGACCGGAGATCGTCCTGGGGCGCTTCCAGTCCGTCCGGAACGAGGTCCAGGTGGAAAACACGGACGCAGACGGGATCGCCGTCAACCGGCGGATCACCGGCGGCGGCGCGATGTTCGTTGAGCCTGAGAACGCCGTCACCTACTCCATTTACGCCCCACCGGAACTGGTCAAGGGAATGGGCTTCGCCGATTCGTACGCGTTTCTCGACGAATGGGTCATCGAGGGCCTGCGCTCGCTCGGCATCGACGCATGGTATGAGCCGATTAACGACATTACCTCCAGCGGCGGCAAGATCGGAGGAGCCGCCCAGGCACGGCGCCACGGCGCAGTGTTGCACCACGTGACGATGGCCTACGATATGGCCCCGGAATCACTTCCGCGCTATCTTCGAATCGGCCAGGAAAAGCTCAGCGACAAGGGGATCACCAGCGCCAACCGCCGCGTCGGCCCGCTGCGCCTGCAAACCCGGATGGAACGATTGGACATCATCGAACACTTGATCAACACATTCCGGGAACGCCATGGCCTGAGGGATGGTCAGTTGCATCCCGACGAGATCGCCGAGGCGGAAGAACTCGTCCGCACCCGCTTCGCAACCGATGAATGGAAATTCCTGCTGCCCTAATCGCCAAACAACTTGGACCCGCTGCCGCGCCGTTTCCGGGATGCCTCATCGATTTTCCGGATCTCTTCGGCCGTGAACGTGTGCTGAACGAGCCGCGGCCGCAAGCCACCTCCGGCGGAGACATTCCGGTATCCGTGCACGCGCATCTCATTATCGGCTTGCAACACGATCACGTCCTGGGCGCCGTGCTCATCGATATGCCGGCCGATCGCCCGCAGGATATCCTCATACCGGTAGAGGTGCTTGCCCGGATCGCTATTGTTATCAATCACCATTGCCTAGCCCGCTTCCTGGATAATTCTCCCACAGATACCCGCATACTAGCCGATTTCAGCGAATCCGAAAAGAGGATGTCGCTGGCTACGTCACCAGACTCCGCTTGTTGGCGACGTAGTCGACCAGAATGTACTCGCCCAGATTATTGGCGTCGGCGAAGAACGCCCGTCCCTTGTTCAGCTTGGCCATCTCGCTGATGAAGGAAGCCATCAGGGGGCTGCGCTCCAGCATGAACGTGTTGATCGTGATCTGATCCCGCGTGCAGCGCTTGACTTCCTTCAGCGTCTCGTGAAGCGTCAGGTAGGTCGGCGGGTAGTTGAAATGTATCTGCTCGCCATCGAAGTGCGCTGTCGGTTCGCCGTCGGTGATCACGATAATCTGTTTGTTGGAACCCTTGTCCCGGGAGAGCAATTGCCGGGAAAGCATGAGACCGTGCTGCAGGTTGGTTCCGACCGTCTCCTCGTTCCAGGAAAGATGGGCCAGCTGCTGCGGGCGAAGCCGTGACGCAATCGAGGAGAACCCGACAATATGGAAATCATCCCGCGGGAACTGCGCTCGAATCAGGCTATCCAGCGCCAGTGCGACCTTCTTCGCCGCCAGATAGCATCCGTTGTAAAGCATCGATCGGCTCATGTCGATCATCAGCACTGTTGAGGAACGGGTCATCGTCTCGGTCCGGAAGACCTCGAAGTCTTCAGGCGAGAGATTGACCGGACTGCCGACTCCCTC
Source organism: Thermomicrobiaceae bacterium (assembly GCA_007122555.1). GTDB lineage: Bacteria > Chloroflexota > Chloroflexia > Thermomicrobiales > Thermomicrobiaceae > SLMJ01. Next base: position 4,180 of record SKTL01000331.1, read on the forward strand.
GCGATTGACCGCGTTCATCACTGTCTGACGCAGGTCGAGCAGGAACGGGTCGCCAAACTCATATGGTTTGGACTCGTCCAGCCGGTCCATTCCGGCGCCGGCTCGATCCATTTCGTGCTGGCCAATCCGGTCCTGATTGAGATGTTTGAAAATATCCTGCAGCGCCTTCTGACCGATCTTACGGACACCTTTCGGAGTCAGCTCATACCGGCCCCGATTGCGTTCGATGTAACCGGCGTCCTCCAGGATTTTCGTCAATTGCTGCAGCTGTTCGAGATCCCGACTGACATCGTCGCCCATGAGCTCGCGGATGCGTTCGTTGTCGATATCTTCCAGATCCCGCCAGTCCCGGACTGACCCGAGCTGATCCTCGATGTCCTCCATCTCGCGAAGCTGGTCCATCATCCGCATCGCTTCCCGGAGGCTGAGTTCCTCGCCGCCGGAGAACTCATAGCTGCTGGCGTACGGATTCTCAGGCATAATCTGACCAAGATGTTGCCCGAGCTTCTGCATCTCTTCCTGAATTCCGGGATCGTTCATCACCGCATTCATCGCATCTTGCAGCTGCTCGCGCTGCTCCGGCGACATCGAATCCATCAGCGACTGCATTGCAGCCATCTGCTGGGCCATGCGATCAAGCAGTTCGTCCAGGCTGTTGATGTCGTCCCCGAAGTAATGCCCGTACTTGTGCATGAAGCGTTCAAAGTCCGGCTCCTCGCCTCGTGCGCGCTGCTCCAGCATCTCGTTCAGCTCACTGAGCATGTTCCGCATGTCGTCGAGCTGTTCCGGGCTCATGTTTTCCAGCGCCTGCTGCATCCCCTGAAAGGTCTGCTGCAGAACCTGCTGCTGGAGCTGTTCGAGCAATTGCTGGAACTGTTCGCGTGCGTTGGGATCCATGAAGTCGTAGTCCGTCAGCTCCCGAATCCGGCCGGCCATGTCCTCGGGCAACGCATCGAGTTTCTGCCGATTTTTCGCGGCCATACGCTCCAGAAGATCATGCAGGTTCTCGTCATACTCGCCGGAATCGGCATCGCCATCTGACGACTGGCTCTGCTCGCCGGATCCGTCCGGCGAGCTTTCCTGTTGCTGCTGCAGCCGTTCCCGACCATCGTCCAGCCGGCGATCGATTCCCTGGCGTTCGGTCTCAACGATCTCATCGAGTTGCTGCTCGATATCGTCGAGCACGGATCCCAGGTTGTACCGGTTCATCTGCTGCTGGCGGCGCTGGTGCATGCGCTCCATCATCTGGCGAAGACCTGGCATCTGCTGCCCGTCATCCCGCTCGGTTCCCTGCCGGAACAGTCTCCTGAGCGCGCGCTGCAGATCGCCTTCGGCCAGCAGATCGTCGGAGATGGCGTCCATTACGTCTTCCGCGGTAAACGGCGAGATCTCCTGGCTGCCGTCCCACCGTGAGTAGCGAAATCGATCACGATAGCGGTGTGGCATAGTCTACCCCCGGTATTTTGCCGCTCCTGCACGGGCGCCGGAGCGATCCTTATTGACACGTCGGCTGAGATGCAGTCCTTCAAGGATGAATTCAACGGCGGACGAAATCGCCGCGGGATCACCTGATGCGCCGAGTTTCCCGGCGGCCTCCCGCATGCCGTCCATGTGGGAAACCTGATGGACATACTCCATCGACGGCATATCGTCAGCTGCCTGAACCACCAGCCCGTTTTCGAACGCAAGAATCAGGTCTTCAAACTCGTGCGGCGAGAAGTACTGGTTGAAGGTCGAGACGATCGCCCCCTGAAGCAGACGCTGGACGATCCGGTCTTCCTCGTCGTCACCGAGCGTATCAAGCTCAATCTTGCCCGTGGTCGACGCAACGATCGCCTGCAGGTCGCTTACACGCGGCACGGCGGTCTTCTCATGGAGCCGAATCGCCCGCTTCAGCGCGTTGCTGATGACGTTCTCGTAATTGGCGATCGACATCCGGACGCTGACGCCCGAACGCTGGTTGATGTCGTTCGACCGGCGGGCCAGATGCGTCAGATCCGCGATGATCTCCTTGATGTACTCCGGTACGGTTACCTCGATGCCGTCGGAATCAAATCGCATCCGCTCCTGCTCCATGATCTCCATCTCGAGATCAATCGTCTCCGGATAGTGAGTCCGGATCTGCGAACCGTACCGGTCCTTCAGCGGCGTAATGATTCGGCCGCGATTGGTGTAGTCCTCCGGATTGGCGCTGGCGACCACGTACACATCGAGCGGCAGGCGGACACGGTAGCCGCGGATCTGCACATCCCGCTCTTCCAGAATGTTCAACAGCCCGA
>SKTL01000244.1 GCA_007122555.1 Thermomicrobiaceae bacterium
AGAATCTGAAAAACACGGGAAACCTGAGCCATTGCTGTGCTATAGTCTTGCAAATCAGTAGCTGGCAGGATCGGGTGAGGGGCGGTCTAACCTATGACCAGAGGAGCGGGCGCATGAAGCTAGTCTTTGCGATCGTTCAGGACTACGATGCAAACCAGTTGCTGAACGCCATCACCGAGGCCGGGTATCGCTCGACCCGCATCAGCAGCACGGGCGGATTCCTGCGTGTGGGCAACACCACGCTGATGATGGGTATTGAAGATTCCGAAGTGCCGGATGTGTTGAGATTGATCGATCGTAACTGTCGTGAACGAACCGAGACCATTCAACCGGAAATCATTGGTGACATTCACGAGTGGTATCCATCTGATCTCGTCGAGGTGACGGTCGGCGGCGCCAACGTGTTTGTGCTCAATGTGGACCGCTTCGAGCGGATCTGACCGAAAGTCGTTGCTGATGTTTGCGTTGAGCCAGTGGATGAGACAGCAAGTTGCCTGCTACGGGGCGGTGATTGCGATCATCCTGGAGCAGTTGAATGCATACCCGCGCTCGACGATCACCGAGACGCCAAATCCGCTCGTGCGCATTCGTGAGCAGCCGGTCGCGCCTGACGAATGGCATCCGGACGAGCTGATCACCCGGTCAACCGGCCGTCGGTACGTTCTGGTCTGGGACGCCGGCAGTGAGAGAATCGGGTCGCCAGGAGCCAACCTGCTGAGCAATTAGGCGTAATCCAACATCAGAATGAAGAACAAGCGCCCCGTGACACGTTATCTGCGTCCGGGGCGCTTTGGTGTCACAAATGGTTTGAGTCGCTCCGACTAGCTGGCCATCGCAACTTTGTCGCTTGCCTCGACATCGTCGGGGATCATGGAAGCGAGCAGGCGTTCCATGGTCATAATATGGCTGCATGTTCCGAGTGATTCATACGTATGGCAGTTACAGGTCCATTCGCGGTCGTTCAGGCGAACATCATAGACGTCGTGCCCACCCTGAAACTTGACATGGAGAGATTGAAACCGGGCGCGTTCCGGTTCGTGAGCGTACCGGCGAGCCTTTTCGATCTTGCCGATCAGCGATGAGTTCATGAGACCTCTCCGTTCCTGCTACCCGAACCATAAACTGGATCGGGAAAATCTGGCATTCAGTCGACTGGAACCGCTGACTGGAAACAAAAAAGCACCAGCGCTCAACGCGTCAGGTGCTAATCGGCTTCCGGCTTCGTTTTCACTTGTGCCAACGGTATCTGCACCGCGGCTCTCCTTCAACTGAGTGCCGATGACGTTAACAGATTATAAACCCATTCCTGGAAACCGTCAAAGCGCCTGCAGCACTTTAGTACAATGGTCTGTCAACGCGAATCGCCAGTGTCGACATACGACGAGGTGACAGCTATGAATGACCAAAGACAACTGAGCGCCGCGATTCTGGCAGGTGGTCGTAGTCGCAGGATGGGGCAGGACAAAGCGCTGCTCGAGGTCGAAGGTCGTGCGTTGATCGAATACGTGATTGATGTGGCCAGCAGTATTGCCGACGAAACGCTGATCGTCGCGTCCGAAAGACCGGAGTACGAGAAGTTCGGTCACCGGGTTGTGTCCAACAAGTTTCCGCAGTCAGGTTCGCTTGGCGGAATCTACACGGCAGTCTCCGAGTCCGCCTGCGATTACTGTCTGGTTCTTGCCTGTGACATGCCATTCATTAACAAGGATCTGGTGAAGTTCATGGCCGAGCGCCCGCGGGATTACGATGTGCTTGTGCCATCACTCGCGCCGGAGCGGAGCGATCAGGGAGGGAACGAAACGCTGGAGACCCTGCATGCGATCTATTCAAAGTCCTGTATGTCCGCGATCGAACGCCAGCTCAACGCCGGCGTGTTCAAGGTAATCGGCTTCTTCAGCGAGGTGAACGTGCAGAAGTTGTCAGAAGAAGTCGTCATGCAGTACGACCCCAAGCTCCTCTCATTTTTCAATGCGAACACGCCGGAGGAGTTTGCCTGGGCGCGCGAGCAGCTTGAGGAGCGCGCTTCCTGATGAACGCGCACCTCTTTGATGGAGAAGTGACGTGCCCAAGGCAATTGTGACGCTCCTCAGCGATTTCGGGATGCAGGACACGTTCGTCGGGCAGATTAAGGCGGTGATATTATCCGCCTGTCCAGATGCCTCGCTCGTTGATCTGACTCATTCGATTCCGCCGCAGTCGATCCTGACCGGAGCGATTCACCTTCGCGCGGCCTGGCAATGGTTTCCAGCCGGAACGATTCATGTTGCGGTAGTTGATCCGGGCGTCGGCACAAGCCGGCGGGCGATCGGCATTCGGAGCCGTGATCACGTTTTTCTCGGGCCGGACAACGGGCTGTTTGGCGGTATCCTGGGTGATGATCCGCCAGAACAGGCCGTGCAATTGATTCATTCGCCGTCTGGCGAGCCTGGCGTTTCGCGAACCTTCCACGGTCGGGATGTGTTCGCCCGCGCTGCAGGCAGGCTTGCATCGGGGTCTTCGCTCGACGATGTTGGCTCAGCACTTGATCCCGGAGATGTTCTCAAGCTGCGAATCCCGGAACCAGAAGTTTCCGAAACGCTTATTTCCGGCGAGGTGCTGGTCGTGGATCACTACGGCAACGCGGTCACGAACATCCCGGCCTCAGCGCTGGGTGACCGATCGCACCAGTGGTCGGTGAGCTGTGGGCGATTTTCGGTCGATAGGCTCTCATCTACGTACGCTGATGTCGAAGAGGGCGCCCCGCTTGCGGCGATATCAAGCATGGATACCGTAGAACTCGGAGTCCGGGATGGTTCTGCGGCTGTACGATATGACTTGTCGCAGGGAATGGAAGTACACTTGCAGCGAAACAATGATCGAGATCACGATCACGTTCCCACCCAATCTGGTGAAGGGTAGCGACCTGATGGCGCGGAAAGACAAGAAGCGACGCTCCGGAAAAGAAAAAATCAGCCCGTCCCAATTGCAGGCGTATCGCGCCCGGCAGGAGGCGGTTCTTTCCCGTGAGGAGGTCGAGCGTCGGCGAGAAGAAGAACGGCAACGGCAGCTCCGGCGTGAGGAACGGATGGCTGCGGAGGCCGAGGGCCAGTACGCCGATGTGCTTGGTGTCCGACAGGAAGAACAGGAAGACGTTCCGAAGCTCTCACCGGAGCAGATCGCCGCTGACTATGCGAGTGTCGGCAAGGAACTGACACGCATTGCGATCTGGGGCGGCATGACGCTTCTACTGCTCATTATCATCGCGGTGTATATGAACTAGCTCCTGCTTTCGGAGAACGTTCTCGAGTAAACGGACGGGTCCGGCGTTATCAACGCCGGACCCGATTCGTTGCCTTTCGATACTTGGCGATCAGGAGCGGACAATCGGAGTGTCGTCTTCTTCTTCGTCGGTGGTCTCCCCGACAACCTCTTCAGGCTCGAGCGAATCGTCATCATCGGAGTCATCGTCGTCGACCGCATCCGGGTCGATCACGTGCTCTGAGTTATCGTCATCGTCGTCATCGTCCGGATCATCCTCGTCATAGTAGAGAACACCCGGGAGATCGTCCGGGGTGCGTTGATCGCGAATGTACGGGCGCGGCGCCGGCAATTTCGCCTGCGCCGGCAGCGCGAGGTGCGCCGCGACATCCGGGTCACGATAGACCTCGCGGATAATAATCCGAACGGTTCGTCCGCTGAGCGCAACGACGAATGCTTCGTACTCGTTGCCGGCTGCGACCAGCTTCCGTAACGTCCGTGATACCAATGGCTCCAGCATCCCAATCCGGTTGTCGAACTGATCATAAACGGCGAATCCGTCTGCTTCATCTTTCAGCTCAACTTTGCTTGCCGGTGACAATCGAGCCAGGGCGTCGCCGATTGTCGGACGGACCAGTTCGGTCACATACGTCTTCCCGGTTTCCTCGATGAAGACTGAGGCGCGGATTGCTTTGGAACCGTTGGTGGTGACCGCCGCCGGCGGCTCACGGTCCCGGAGGAGTTCCAGCCGCTCCAGGTTGCGCTGAGCAATCATGTTCCCGGGATCCATCTCCGAAGCGGATCGGTACGCCTCGATCGCTTCTTCGATCCGTCCGAGCTGGTCCAGCGCCTTCCCGAGACGGTTGGCGGCAGCCGAATCCTGCTCCGCGTGCTTCAGGATTTCCCGATTTATCATGACGGCTTGTTCCCACTCACCGTCAACAGCTCTCAAACGCGCCAGCTCTGCGAGCCGTTTGAGCGTCCTGTTCTGTGTGATAGTGTCGATGTCTGACACGGTGTCTCCATCCTCTCGTCGCCTGTTTTTTTCCAGGCCTGGCGTTCGGCAACGGTCATTTCAAATGACTGATTGCTGCTACTGATTTATCTCACCGATTAGATACCAGGTCATCGGCTCGGTCACCCGGACGTTGACTGTTTCGCCAAGCCAGTCGCCCGGCGCGTCAAAGAACACCAACGTGTTCCCGCGGGACCGGCCGCGCCATCGTCCCTTTTGCTTGCCATCGACCAGCACTTCAAGAACGTGACCGCGATAACGATCGTTCAGCTCGGCGCTGATGCGCGTTTGCAACTCCTCGATCGCCTGATGCCGCCGACGCTTTTCACTCCACGGTATCTCGTCTTCCCACCTCGCCGACAGTGTTCCGGGTCGAGGTGAATACATCGCCTGGTGCACCTTCTCGAAACGGAGATCCTCCAGCAGTCGCATCGTGCCCTCGAATTGCTCTTCCGTTTCACCGGGAAAACCGACAATGATGTCGGTGGAGAGTGTTACCCCGGGGATGGTGTCGCGAATTCGCTGAATGCGGTCTCGATAATGCTCGACCGTATACGTCCGGCGCATTCGGCGCAGGACTTCGTTGTCGCCAGCCTGCACGGGCAGGTTCACATGCTCGCAGATCTTCTCGCATTCGGCCATTGTGTCGATCAATCGATCGGTGAAGTACTTCGGATGTGAGGTGAGAAAGCGAAGACGTTCGATTCCGTCGACATCGTTGACCGCCTTCAGGAGATCGGACAGCTCGGTTTCTCCCGGCAGATCATGCCCGTAGGCGTTGACGGTCTGTCCGAGCAGTGTCACCTCTTTCACGCCCCGGCTGGCCATTTCGGCAACCTCGTTGACGATCTCGTTGAACGGTCTGCTGATTTCTCGACCGCGACGATACGGAACGATGCAGTAGGAGCAAACGAAGTTGCAACCGTAGATGATCGGAACGAACGCCGAGATGCCGGTTTCGTTTTCGCTGTCTTCATAATAGTGAGGGAGCTCGGCAAGATCGACGTCTACCTCAGCAAGTTCCGGAGTGAGTTCTGTCAATCGTTCGAATTCTGATGGCCCATAGAAGACATCAACATGCGGGAATCGTTCCCGAAGCTTCGCTTCCTGGCCGGTAACCATGCATCCGGTGAGCGCGATCTTCAGCTCTGGATTGGCGCGTTTCAGTTTGGCCAGCGCGCCCACTTTGCCCGCCACTTTGTCTTCGGCCTGCTGTCGGACCACGCATGAGTTAACGATGATGATGTCAGCGTCATCTTCCCGCCGGGCGGGTTGAAACCCAGCCTGACGGAGAATTGCTCCTGCCTTGGCGGACTCCGCTTCGTTCATCTGACAACCAACGGTCCAGAGGTAATAGCGCTTGGCCCCGATATCCGGTTCAGGTATGAACGATGTTGAACGCTCCGGCGAAAGTGGAATCACGGCAATCCTCCGCGTCTGGTGTCGTCATTCAGGTACGACTGTCGACCGGAAAGTATAACGCACACAGGCAATCCGCGCGCAGCGGTGGCGACAGATCGAACATAATGCGGTTCATTATGCCAAGCAGTCATCCTGTTGCTTGTGTACGGACACTCGCAGTCTGAGTGAATTCCGGATTTTGGCTATACGTACATCTTATGAATGGGCAATCGCCGTGCTACACTTGGTTCCACAACCCTCATCGCCGTGCCGCGATGTCAACTACGGGGGATTGACACGAAGACACAGTTGGCGTCCGGCGCCAGGTTGAACAATCCAGCGTTTATTCCCTCAAAACGCCTAGGGGGGCAGTCGTTTTGATGCAGCGAAAATGTGGTACGTGTAAGTTCTTCGAAGAAGGCGGGATCGCGTCGTCTGGATGGTGCCGTCATCCGGAACGACAGGATCTCGAGCACATGGTGTTGGTTCGAAAGACCGAACTCGCCTGTCGCCACGGATGGGACCATGATCTGTGGGAGCCTCGCGAGAGCGGAAAAGGTTCAGCGCCCGGACAGACAACAGCTGGCTCATCCCGGAAGGCGACGCGGTCGACAAGCCGCGTCGCGGCAGGAGGCAACGCCGCTGGCAGGGTCGCTGCCGGGGCTGATTCGCTTGTCGAGATCGACTCGGCGAATGGGGCTTCAAGGAATCAAGAGTCTGACTTCATGCCCGACGCTGATCGAGCTACATATCGAAATGACAGCGCCATGAAGGCATGGTCCTCATC
>SKTL01000156.1 GCA_007122555.1 Thermomicrobiaceae bacterium
GGTGCTATGCTTCCGCGCGATAGAGTCCTGTCGGGCGATCATCCAGCATTTCACTGTCAGAGAGCTTCCATTTCCGAATTCTCGGCCCGGCGTCCAGGACTTGAGGAGGGAACCAGATGACTCACGATTCAGACGAGCAACGCTCACCCGGTCAGCCGGCCCGCCAGAATCGAGATCGACAGCGGTTTGGCTGGCATCCCGATATACCCGAGCCAACTGAATTCGAGCGGAAGCGGGCCGAATCGGACGAGGATGTCGAACCAGTTCAGTTCCACGGCCCGTCGTTGCTCGGCGATAACCCCGAGCGCGGTCAGCCGTACTGGACACCAGGCCGGCCAGGTGATCTGCCCCCGACAATCATTCGCCGGAAGACGCCGCCGACGGCTCGGGAGCTGCTGGCGCGCTACAGCAAGCCGGCAATGATGGCGTTGACTGTCGCCGCGGTTAGCTCCGCCGGACTTGTGCAGAACACGCAGAATGCGACCGCGCAGAGCGCTGCGCCGGCAGAGGCGGACGATTCACAGAACATCCGAACGGCGGATAGCGAGCAGCAACCGCAGCTGTATCAGCTGATGAACGACGCTTCCAGCGATGCAGAATCCCACGCGGCCGGCACTTCCGCCGATCGGACTGAGCCGCTCATTTACACGGTTGAGCGAGGCGACTGGGTTCGTCACATTGCCCGCGATTTCGGCCTGCAAACGATGACCGTTGTCTGGAACAACAACCTGCCCGATCCCGACTACATACTTCCCGGTCAGGAGCTGCTCATTCTTCCAGTCGACGGGGTAATGGTCGAAGTTCAGCCAGGTGAAACGCTGAATAGCCTGGCGACCTCGTATGGGGTCAGCACCACGGCGATCATCAACTATGAGCCGAACAAGATTGCCAATCCGGACGTCATCCAGCCGGGTCAGCTGCTGATCATCCCTGGTGGCGTTCCGCCGGAACCGCAAGGGCAGGTGACGACCGCGTCGCAGGATTCGTCAACGAGTTCCGAACCGTCGAGTACTGCATCCGCGCAGGCGAGTGAACCAGAGGTGACCGCTGACGAGGAAGAATTGACCGCAAGCTTCAATGGCAGCGGCGAAACGGTCGTGGTGCAAGCAGGCGACACGCTGGCGTCGATCGCCGAGCGTCACGGAGTTTCCGTTGGCGAACTGGCTGCACTCAATGATATCCAGGATGTTGATGCGCTCTATCCGGGCGACGAGTTGATGCTTCCGCTCGGTGTCGAAGCCCAGACTGCGCCCGATTCCGATCCGGAACCTGACCCACAGCCAGATCCCGCGGCGGATCCGGAACCACAACCTGGTCCTGCGCCAGAACCTGAGGAAACACCCGCATCCCAACCGGAGCCGGCAGCGACCCAGGAGCCAACGGCGACACCTGAACCCACAGCGACACCTGAACCGACGGCAACTCCGGAACCCACAGCGGCGCCGGAGCCGACACCGACGCCCGATCAGTCAGCTTCCGGTCCGCCATCGGGCATCGAAGGACAGCTCGAGTACTACGCGAATCAGTACGGCCTGGACCCGAACCTGATCAAAGCGGTGGCCTGGCAGGAGAGTCGCTGGAATCAGAGCACCATCAGCTCGGCCGGCGCCATCGGCGTCATGCAGGTCATGCCCGGCACCGCCGACTGGATCAACAGCAATCTAGTCAGCAGGAACCTCGACGTTCGCAGCAGTACGGCGGACAATATCGAAGCTGGGACCGCCTATCTCGCTCACCGCATTGACCAGTTCGGCGATGTTGAACGCGGTCTGGCCGCATATTACATGGGGCCGGCGACCGTTCAGAATCACGGTATTACATCGACTGGCCGTCAGTACGTCAACAGTGTGCTCAGTATCCGCGATCACATTGCCTCGACAGGCTCTCCTCCTCGATAGTTGACAGACCTGGATGAAACGACAATGCCCGGCCATCCAGCCGGGCGTTGTTATTTCTTGTGCTGAGAATGTGACCTGCAGGCCAGTCTTCTGCCAGGCGTCCCGCCCGACCGGCCGAGAACCCGGAAGTAGAGCGGCACAATTGCGATTGCCAGGGCGGATGCCGGTCCGAGGATCAACAGTTCAATCCAGAGGTACGGGATACGACCTTCATACGTACCGCCGACCAGAATTGCAACGTTGAGGTAGACGATGGCGGTCAGTATGAACAAGACCAGGAGTGACGCCCAGAGAAGTATCGCGTCGATCAGCCAGGCAAGGTAACGTTGTGAGCGAGAAAGGTCCGGAGGGCGGTGCTTGTGCATGTAGTCGCCTTGATGTAAGCAGACTCAGCGCCGGCGCACAGAGAACCGGGGAGAGGTGGGGGAAGAGGGACTCGAACCCTCACGCCTTGCGGCACGTGATCCTAAATCACGCTCGTCTGCCAATTCCGACATTCCCCCGAACGGGTCCACGCAATCGCGTGTACCGCCGAGTTTACCATTCATAAGGGGAATTGCCGCCTGATACGACAAAACCCGGAAGGATAAAACCTCCCGGGTTGAATTGTCGCGTTCGCGCTGTTGCCGCCGAAACTATGCGCCGCAGCCGCAGCCCTGCTGGGTCCCGGCGTTCTCGCCGGTATCGAAGCTGTGCCCGCACGCGCAGCCGGTGACTGCGTTCGGGTTGCGGACGGTAAAGCCGCCGCCCATCAGGCTGTTGACGTAGTCAATCTCGGAGCCTTCGATGTACATCGAGCTGAATGAGTCGACGATGACCTGAACGCCATCGTGCTCAAAGACAAAATCGTCTTCGTCAATTTCATCCTCGATTGACATGCCGTACTCAAGGCCCGAGCATCCACCCGGCGAAACGAATACGCGCAGCTTGCCGTCCGGCGTTCCCTGCTCTTCCATGAAGTCACGCAGCTGCTTCATGGCTTCCGGCGTCAGCGTTACCACCTGCTGTGGTGTCGTGCTAACCATAATGTGTGTCCTCCAGTTCGCCCGGTAGCGTGGTTCTCAGCGTCCCGGCAAGTTTCTCAACCGAAAGCTTTATCAAATGATACGCAGCACGCGGGCAGTGTCAACCCCATTGACTCATACGTTACCCGTACGATACTCCAATTGTGCCACGCCGGGCCTAGATTCGCTCGCGAATCGCCGCGCCAAGCTCAACCGTTGAAACCGGCGGTGTGCCGGCAAGCGCGATGTCGCCGGTCCGGATTCCGGCGTCGAGCGTATCTCCCACCGCCCGATCGATCACATCTGAAAGCTCTCGAAGGCCGAACGAGAAGCGCAGCATCATCGACGCGCTGAGAATGGCGCCAACCGGGTTGGCCTTGCCCTGGCCAGCGATATCCGGCGCAGAACCGTGAACCGGCTCATACATCCCGAACAACGGGGCCTCCGTTCCGGGACGTGTGGGCGGTTTCCCGTTCAAGCTTGCCGACGGCAACATTCCGAGCGATCCGGCCAACACTGCCGCCTCGTCACTGAGAATGTCCCCGAAGAGGTTCTCCATGACCATGACATCAAATGAGGTTGGGCGACTGATCAGCGACATTGCACAGGAGTCAACCAGCGCATGCTCGAACTCGACATCGTCGTATTTTGCGGCGACTTCGGTCGCAATCTCGCGCCACAGCCCTGAAGAATTCAGAACGTTCGCCTTGTCGACACTCGTCACTTTGTTCCGGCGTTGCCGGGCCAGCTTGAAGGCGAGTTCGACAATACGTTCAATCTCCGACTCGTGGTAGGGCAGCGTATCGACCGCCGAACGCCCGGTCTCGTCCTGGGTGCGCTTGGATGGCTGACCAAAGTAGAGACCGCCGGTCAATTCCCGGACGACCATGAGATCAGCGCCACGCACGATGTCATCCTTGAGCGGAGATGCGCTCGCGAGTGCGTCAAACACCTTGACCGGCCGGAGATTCGCAAACAGGCCCAGCTCTTTGCGCAGGCCGAGCAAACCAGCTTCCGGGCGGGTCTCCTTCGGAAGATGATCCCACTTGGGGCCCCCAACGGCGCCGAGGAAGATGGCGTCTGCATCCTTCGCCTGCTGCAGGTCTTCGTCACTGAGCGGTTTGCCGTGAGCGTCGATCGCCGAGCCGCCGATCAGGCCATCGGAGAACTCGAACGTAACATCAGCCTTTGCTCCAGCAGCCTCAAGTACGGCGCATGCTTCAGCAACGACTTCCGGTCCGACTCCATCACCGGAGAGCCGCAATACGTTGAACGTCTGCGCCATCAGGAACTAACCTGGCCCTTCTCCCGCACACGTTTCGCAACGGCCGCCATCAGACCGCCCGCGGCGATAATGTCCTTGATGTATTCCGGGAATGGTTTCGCCTCGTAGCTCTTGCCGGTGCGCGTGTTCCGGACCCAGCCTTCATCGGTATCGATCTCGAACTCGTCGCCGGTTTCAGCCTCATCGACCGCTTCCGGACATTCGACGATCGGGAGCCCGATGTTGATCGCATTGCGATAGAAGATTCGCGCGTACGATTTGGCGATGATGCAGCTTACCCCGGCGGCCTTGATCGCGATCGGCGCGTGCTCACGGGAAGATCCGCAACCGAAGTTGCTTCCGGCGACGATAATTTCGCCCTGCTTGACGTTGCCGGCAAACTCCGGATCGATGTCTTCCATAACGTGTTCGGCCAGTTCATTCTCGTCCGACGTCATGAGATACCGGGCCGGGATGATCACGTCCGTATCGACGTCATCCGGGAATTTCCAGCTCTTACCCTGAAAGCGCATGTGTTCTCCTCGTCTGCCAATTGTCGGAGAGGACGCCTCTTTCCTCTCGGGATACGCAATGTGTTGAACAGGCGCACAGAGGCGTGCGCCCCTTCATCAGCTCCGAACTAGTCTCCGACCGCGACCGGTAGCTGGTTCGGCGAGGCGACTCGACCGAGGATCGCGCTCGCGGCGGCGACCTGCGGCCCGGCCAGAATGATCTCGGCGTTCCGGTGGCCCATTCGCCCGCGGAAGTTCCGGTTCGTCGTCGATACGCAGCGCTCGCCCTCGGCGAGCACGCCCATGTAACCGCCCAGGCACGGTCCACAGGTCGAGGTGGAGAAAATCGCGCCGGCATCGAGGAAGATATCGGTCAGCCCTTCCTTGGTTGCTTCTTTGGCGACTTCCTGACTTCCGGGAATCACGATACAGCGCACTTCCGGATGCACCTGCTGGCCCTTCAGGATCTTGGCGACCTCCCGAAGGTCGCTGATTCGACCGTTGGTGCATGAACCGATGACGACCTGCTGGATCACCATGTCCTTGATGTCTTCCGCAGCGTGGGTATTCGACGGCAGATGCGGCAACGCAACGACCGGCTTCAGGTTCGTAACGTCGATCTCCACGACTTCCTGATAGGTCGCGTCGTCATCACTGAACACGGGCTCATACGGTTTGTCGCCGTACTGAGCCAGCCAGTCTCGGGTCATGTCGTCAAACGGGAAGATACCGGTCTTTGCTCCGGCTTCGATCGCCATATTGGCCATCTCGATGCGATCGTCGACCGGCAACTTCTCGATCACCGGGCCGGTGAACTCCATCGCCGCCGACAAGGCGCCATCGACGCCGACGAGACCGATCGTGTGCAGAATCAGATCCTTGCCGCCGATGTCTTCCGGCAGGGTTCCGGTGTAGACGTACTTGATCGAGGGTGGAACCCGGACCCAGGTTGTACCGAGCGCCATCGCCGCGGCGATATCGGTGGAGCCCATTCCGGTCGAAAACGCGTTAAAGGCGCCATAGGTGCACGAGTGTGAGTCGGCCCCGATTATCACCTGACCCGGCAACGTCAGCCCGTTCTCCGGCAGCACCACGTGCTCGATCCCGGCCCGTCCGACTTCAAAGTACAGCGTCCCCTGCTCATGGGCGAACTCGCGCATGATCTTGGCCTGCTCGGCCGACTTGATGTCCTTGGCCGGGACAAAATGATCAGGCACCAGTACAACCTTCTGCGGATCGAACACCCGCTCCAGGCCGGTCTTTTTGAACTCACGAATCGAGAGCGGCGCGGTGATGTCGTTCGTCATCACCAGGTCAACCGCAACCTCGACTATCTCGCCTGGCTCGACAGAATCTCGTCCTGCCGCACGAGCCAGAATCTTCTCCGACATGGTCATTCCCATGATTAGACGCTCACTTCCGCTGCTGCTGCCGCGCGATTCACGGCCATCAAATACGCCCGCACACTCGCTTCGACAATATCTGTCGCGACTCCGCGACCATTATAGACTTGCTCGCCATACTTCACCCGGACAGAGACCGCACCTTGTGCGTCCTCGCCCGGAGTTACTGCGTCCACATGGAACGCATCCAGTTCGCATTCCCGGCCAATAAGCCGGTCAATCGCGCCGAACAGTGCGTCGATCTGTCCGTTGCCGCCGGACGACGCTTCCCGCTCCACATCCCCGACGTTCAGCTTCACCCATGCGTCAGCCCGGCCATCGCTGCCAGAATTGGCGCGCCAGCCGGACAGGGTGA
>SKTL01000106.1 GCA_007122555.1 Thermomicrobiaceae bacterium
CCATAGAGCAGAAGCGGATTGATGTCGATCTCGCTGACCAGATCCGAGACATCGACGCAGAGTTGAGAAAACCGCTCCATGATTCTGATGAGTTCATCCTGGTCGGCGGGCCCGGCTCCTCGGGACCCGGCGAGAATCGCATTGCCACGAAGACGCGACAACATCTGCGCCGCTGCCCGATTGTCGATGGGTGGAACGCCGAGCTGAACGTCCTTCAATACCTCAACGAAAATGCCTCCGAGTCCAACCGCGATCGCCGGTCCGAAATCAGGGTCCTGAGACATTCCGAGAATGATCTCGCGGCCCGGCTTCGCCATCTGTTGAACGATCACCCCGTTGACGCGGGCGTCGGGCGCGTATTGACCGATACGCAACAGAATCTGGTCGAACGCTGCGCGGACGTCATCAGCGCTGTGAAGGTCGAGCGCAATGCCGCCTGATTCGGTCTTGTGGAGGATATCCGGCGATTCGATCTTCAGGACGACCGGATATCCAAGCTCCTCCGCGTGCTGGACAGCCTCATCAGCGCTCGTTGCCAGCGCTTCCCGTGTGACGGGAATCCCATAGAGCTCCAGTAGCTTCTTGGCGGTACGCTCAGTCAGTGGTTCACCACCTGACTCCCGGACTCTCCGAATCGCCTCATCAGCCAGATCGCTCCTGCTCGGTATCGGTCGGTAACCTTCGAGCCAGTGCCGCCGGAAATGCGCGTAGTCGATCATGGACTTCACAGCCTGCAGGCTGTCGTCGGCGCCCTGAAGGAAAGGGGTTCCGTCCCAGGTATTCACCGGATCGCCCGGCGGTTCGCCCCACCGGAAACCATCATGCAACTTGCCGGATACCAGTGACATGATCAGAAAGACCTTGTCGGGATAGCGCTCCGGCATTGTCTTCAGCACCTGCCCGACCGGCGTGTCATAGTCGACCATTGTCGGATAGGCCTGCCCGTAAATGACGACGTCGATGTTCGGATCCTCCGCAATCGATACGAGCGACCCCTCGGTGATCTCGGGTTGGGTGGCTGCCTGCCCGGTCGTATCAAGCGGGTTGCCGATCGTGCCGTACTCCGGAATCACCGACTTGAGTTTTTCAATCGTCTCGGGTGCGAGTTCCGGCAGGTTGATGCCGATGTCCTGACTCAGGTCGGACACGAGACCGCCAGCGCCGCCGGAGATGAAGATCGTTCCGACCCCGTCTCCCTTCGGGAGTCGCTTCGAGTGAAAGGCGGCGATCGTTTCGGTCATCTCATCGAGCGTACGCACGCGAATAATCCCGAGTTGCCGCATCGTTGCGTCGGCGATCTCATCCGATCCAACCAGCGACCCGGTATGGGCGCGCGCAGCCCGCTGGCCTCCCTCGGACCGGCCGATTTTCAGCACAATCAGCGGTTTTCCCGCTTCCAGAGCCAGTTCAGCTACATGGCGCAGCTTCTCGGGATTACGGAATTGCTCAATGAAGCAGGCGATGATCTGGGTCGCGTCATCTTCGACGTAGTATTTCATGAAGTCGGCGGCTTCGAGATCGGCTTCGTTCCCGGTTGTCACGATGTACGAGTAGCCGATGCCGCGTTCCTCAGGTGGGAGAATCATTCCGTATGTCAGGAGTCCGGACTGAAAAACCAGGCCAACCGGGCCTGGCAAGACCGTGTTGTACGGACCTGACTTGGCGATCATCTTCCCCGGAGTGCTGACCAGACCGAGACAATTCGGACCCACGACTCGGATACCTGTGCGATGAGCGAATTCGCGAATATAGTCCTGTCTCTGCGCCGCTTCGACGTCGGATTGCTCTCCGAATCCACTGGTAATGATGTTGACCGCCTTGACGCCCGCGGCCGGGCATTGCTCCAGCACCTCTGGAACAACGTGACTGGGCACTACAACGATCGCCTTATCGACCCCTCCGGGGATCTCGTCAATCCTTGGATAACACGGAGCGCCGAGCACTTCCTCATGACGAGGAGTTACGCCGAAGATCTCCCCATCGAATCCCTGCCGAAGGATCCCCTGGTGAATGTTGTTGGCAAACCCGCGACGCGGGGTCGCGCCGATAATGGCGATACGTCTGGGGTGGAACAACGCTCGCATCGCTTCCGTCGCATCGTGATTGACGTCAAACACCTGCTCTGCCCCAGATGATCGCTGTGGAGCGGCCATCCGCACTCCTCTCGTCGGTCTGCCCCGGCGTATACTGATCTAGAAGTAAACCCGGCTCAACGTCTCAGCGACACAGGCGGGCTTTTCCTCTCCTTCGACCTCCACGGTCTGCTGCTGGGTCATCTGAACGGCCTGCTCGCCGATCTCCTGCACGTCCACCAGCGTCGTGCGAACCCGAATGTTGCGCCCCACTCGGACTGGAGTTGGAAACCGAACCTTATTGAGGCCATAGTTGACCGACATCTTGCCGCCGAGATCGATCTGCACCCCGCTGCGGGTCTTATTCAGCTCCGGGATCAACGAGAGTGTCAGATAGCCGTGGGCGATGGCGCCTCCGAAGAACGTCTCAGCGGCTCGTTCCGGATCAATATGAATGTACTGGTGATCACCGGTGGCGTCGGCGAACAGATTGACTCGTTCCTGCGTCATCTCCAGCCAGTCGCTGACGCCGATCTCTCGTCCAACGAGCTCCTTCAGCGCTTCAACGGTCGTGACTGTGACGTTCTCGCTCATCACGATACCTTTCCATGACCCTCAGCGGGCCGGTTAGTCGCCAGCTCCGGCGACGCGGCCGGCCAGCACTTCGTTGAGTACCTGGTCGTAATGGTGATCAACGTCCCCATAGAGGACTTCCAGATTCTTTGCTCGCTTGAAGAAGAAGTGAAGATCATGTTCCCAGGTAAACCCGATTCCGCCCATCACCTGAATCGAATCCCCGCACACCTTCCGGGAGGACGTATTCATTGTCGACTTGGCGACCGAAGCTGCGAGCGCTGCGTCCGGCGCATCGGCGTCAAGCGCCCAGGCAGCGTAGTAGACGGCTGCGTGACCGTTTTCGACTTTCTCGAGCATTTCGGCCAGCATGTGTTTGACTGCCTGGAATTGCCCGATGAACTGTCCGAACTGCTTGCGCTCCTTGGCGTATTCGTTCGCCATCTCCATCGATCGGCGCGAAGCGCCAAGCATCTCGGCGCTGGCGGCTACTGCCGCCCGGCGGATGACATGCTCGAGCACTGGCCAGGCAGCTCCGGCCTCGCCGATGATGTTCTCAACGGGAACCGAAACGTTCGTGAACTCAACGGTGGCGGTTCGTGACGTCACATCAAACATCATCTCTTTGCCAGTCGAGACCCCTTCGGCGTCAGCTGGAATGGCGATGATGGAGACGCCGTCCTGTCCGGACGTTCCTGGAGTCCTCGCCACAGTGAGAATGATGTCGGCAGCGTCCGCAAATGGGACGAAACGCTTCCGTCCGTTCAGGGTCACCGATTCGCCGTTCAGAGCGGCTTCAGCGCTGATCGCGTCAGCAGTCCAGCCGGTGTCATCCTCCGTGAACGCCAGCGTCATGATCAGATCGCCATTGCTCGCGTCGGGAAGAAACCGGGCCATAGCGTTCTCGTCGTTGCTGAGTTGCAGCGCTGACCCGGCCAGCATCACGGTTGCGAAATACGGACCGGGATACGGGATTCGCCCCATTTCCTCGAGAATGATCGCCTGTTCAACCATTCCGAGATCTCCCCCGCCGTATTGCTCCGGAAACGGGAGAATGCCAAGCTGGACGAACTGACGATAGATCTCCCGGTCGAATCCGGTCTCACTCTCGATCATCTCCCGAACGTGACTGCCCGGACACTGATCGGTCAGGAATTCTCGAATCAGGTTGCGAAGCATTACCTGATCTTCGCTAAAGTCAAACTTCATTAGTCATCTCCATTTCCGCTGGAACTGGCCTGCTGTGCGGTAGCCTGAACCCGATCAGCCCGGACTTCTTTCGGCAACCCGAGAACGCGCTCCCCGAGAATGTTCTTCTGAATTTCTGACGATCCGGCGTAGATCGTGCCTGCCCGTGACCAGGCGAACGCGTATGCCCAGGAGCCCGGTTCAAACGGGTCGGTGTCCGGCTCCAGCGCGATGTGGTCGGGAATCCCTTCAATCTGTTGCCCGTAGGGGCCCAGGATGTCGAGAAAGACCTCCTGAATCGCCTTGTCCAGTTCCGAGTAGTGCAGTTTGGCGATCGAAGCTTCCGGGCCGGGACGTTCTCCGCGCTCCAGCCGACTCAGAATTCGAAGGGATGAGTAGCGGAGAATCTCCATGTCCGCGTAGACCTTGCCGAGTCGCCAGCGGATGTGCGGACTGTCGATAAGCGCGGCGCCGTCTCGTTTGACGATCCCGACCACATCCAGTAACCGGTTGAACGACTCCTGCATGCGCGTGTACCGGCTGAGGGTGTTTCCGCCGCGTTCATAGGAGAGCGTTGTCTGGGCGATGCGCCAACCGGTATTCAGTTCGCCGATGAGATTGTCCGCCGGGACGCGAACGTCGCTGAAGAACACTTCGCTGAACTCCTGTGATCCACTAAGTTGCTTCAGTGGACGGACTTCGACGCCGGGAGAGGACATGTCAACCAGGATGCATGAGATGCCCTGGTGTTTGGGCGCATTTCGATCAGTCCGCGCGAGCATGAGCCCCCAGTCAGAATTATGGGCGCCGGATGTCCAGACCTTTTGGCCGTTGACGACAAACTCGTCGCCGTCGATATCCGCTCGGCATTGCAGACTTGCGAGGTCCGATCCGGCGTTCGGCTCGGAATACAGCTGGCACCAGATCTCCTCGGCGGTAAGAATCTTCTGAATGTGCCGTTGGTTCTGTTCCTCAGTACCGTGGTGAATGAGCGTCGGGCCAACGATGCTGATGCCAAGGCCGTTTACCGGAGCGGGCGCTCGCGCCCGAACCATCTCTTCTCCGACGATCGCCTGTTCCATCGGACGGGCGTCGCGACCGCCGTACTCGCTGGGCCAACCCATCCCGAGATAACCCGCCTCGTAGAGCTTCCGGTGCCAGGCTTTCTTTTCGTCCAGCGTTTCGAGTTTCTTGCGAGGAACGTTTTCTTCAAGCCATTCCCGGACTTCGCTTCTGAATGCCTGATCCTGCTCGGTATAGCGCAGGTCCATGCTGGCTCCTTACACATGCGAATCACGCACAATGCGCGTCTGAGACTCCCACATATCACGTGCCTGCGGAATGTCCTGGCGGCGCCTCGGGTATTGACTGCGTTGTCTGCGACCGGGCGTCGCCATTTCGGCTGCGAACGACAACATGCTATCCCGCGCGGGCGCCTGCGTCAACACTCGATACAGTTGTTCTTTGCGAGGGCTCGGCGACGACGAGAGCGTCTCTGGTTGCGTCAACAGGGGTGGCCTGATTATGATACCGCTGTCAGGACGCAACGAGATTCTTCAATCCAGTCAAGGATGAACCGCGAGTAATCAGAGAACTGGCATCACGGCGCGAACGATGCTGCAGATCATTTTCAATCTGGCGCGAGGGGCAAGGAGATCCGCATGAAAGTTGCAGTCTGCGGGAAATTCATTCCCGATCCAAATCTGACCGTAGGCGTCGATCTGGATTCGAAACGGCTGGTCCGGGATCCATCTCAGTCGATTCTCGATCCTGGTGACGAGTTCGGCATAGAGGCGGCGCTGAAGCTGGTCGAGCAGCACGGCGGCGAAGTCGTCGTGGTCTCAATGGGACCGGAAGCGGCCGACGCTGCGATTCGTCGAGCGATGGCGATGGGCGTTGAACGAGCGATTCTGGTGACCGATCCGGCGTTGGAGGGGTCCGATGCGCTGACCACTGCGAAAGTGCTCAGCAAGGTCGTGGCGTCCGAGTCGCCTGACGTGGTGATTTGCGCCACCGAGAGCACCGATGCGTATACCGGGATGGTGCCAGGCGCGATGGCGGCAATGCTTGATATGCCGCAGTTGACGTTCGTGCGATCCATGGAAATTGACGGGACGACCATTACGGCGCAGCGTGATTATGAGAATGGCTACCAGACGGTGAAGGCCGAACTCCCGGTTCTGGTCACGGTGACCGCCAGCATTGCAGAGCCCCGCTATCCATCCTTCAAAGGGATGATGCAGGCGAAAAAGAAACCGATTGATACACGTGATGTCGCAGCGGTCGGACTGAGTCCGGGTGAAGCCGGAGAGCAGGGGGCGCGAGAGCGAGTGGTGACGCTGAGTAAGGTCGAGATTGAAAAGCAAACTCGCATGATCGAAGACGACGGATCCGGCGACAGCGTCGATGAGATCATCGCGTATCTAAAACAGGTACAGGCAATCTAGGAGGGTCGGCAATGGCAGATAAGCGCGTCTGGGTCTGGACGGAAGTTGCGAACGGCGCTGTCCATCCACTCTCACTGGAACTGTTGACCGCTGCGAGGAGTCTCGGGACAGCAGAAGCCGTCGTGTTCAGCGCGGAAGGCGCGTCGACG
>SKTL01000405.1 GCA_007122555.1 Thermomicrobiaceae bacterium
ACGATCGGCGACACATTGATCAACGTATCGTCACCCTTGAGCGACATTGCGTTGACGCCCTGTCCGTCACGACCGGTCGCCCGGACCTCTCCATCGCCGAATCGCAGGGCCTGTCCATAGCGGCTCACCAGCAGAAACTCGGAATCGGCCGCATTTCCGTCAACCAGGAGCGCTCCAGCAATACGATCGCCGCCCTGGAGTTTAACGTCGTTGAGCCCGGCGGCATTGACCGCCTGATACTCAGAGAGCGCGGTCTTCTTGGCGCGCCCCATTTCCGTAAACCAGACCAGGAACAAGTCGTCGCGGAACTCGCTCACCGGCACGACTGTCGCCAGTTCTTCATCCGCCTTCAAGCCAAACAACCGGCTCGCAGTCTCCCCACTGGACGTCCGGGTTCCGAGCGGGATCTCGTGACCGCGCGCAAGATACAGACGTCCGCCCCGGGTCAGCGCGAGCAGATAATCGGTGGTGCTGGCCGGAATAATCCCGGCGAGCGCATCCTCTCGGCGGGCATTCTTGCTTCCCGGACGGCTTCGCCTGAACGCGTTAGCCGGGACCGCCTTGATCCGGTCGATTTCGGACAACAGCACCAGAATCGACTGCTCTTCAACCAGATTCTCCAGTTGCAGCACTTCACCCGCTTCATCGGCGTCGGCAATCGTCGTCCGGCGTTCGTCGCCATGCTCCGAGATGATCTCGCCGAGCTCTTCCTTCAACAGCGCGACCTTTTTCTCCTCGCTGCCAAGCAACTCCTCCAGAAAGGCGATCCGCTCAATCAGGGTTTGCTTCTCTTCGTCGTACTTGCTGGCGTCGAGCCTGGTCACCTGAGCAAGCGTCATATTGGCGATTACGTCAGCCTGGATATCAGTCAGATCGTATTTCGACTTGATCTCGTCCTTGGCGACGTTCCGGTCACGTGCCGCCTGGAAAATCTTAACGATCTCGTCTGCGTTTGCTGCGCCGATAATCAGGCCTTCGACGACATGCAGGCGCTCCTGGGCCTTGCGAAGCTGGTACTGCGACCGTCGGGTAATGACGTCGATCTGATGCCGGTTCCAGTAATTGAGAAGATCGATCATCCCGGTCTGGCGGGGCTGCCGGGCCGGCTGCCCCGGATCGCCGAACAGGAAGACCATATTCACGGTGATCGCCGTCTCGAGATCGCTGAAGCGGTAGAGCTTGTTCAGCACCACTTCCGGAGTCGCGCCCCGTTCCAGCTCGATGACCACTCGGGTGCCCTTTTCCTCGTCGGATTCGTTCCGGATGTCGGTCACCCCGCCGACCTTGCCGTCGTTGACCGCATTGATCATCGACTTCACCAGCCGGGAGCGGGACACCGGCGGCACTTGCGTGATCACCAGGTTCTGCTGTCGGAGCTCTTCCTCCAGCCGGACCTCTCCGCGGATAACGATCCGCCCCTTACCGGTTTCGAAGTAGGTTCGAATCCCCTCGGAGCCAATCACGCGGCCGCCGGACGGGAAATCGGGACCTTTGAGAATCCCCATCAACGTATCGACATCCATCTCCGGGTTGTCGAGCAGGGCGATGGCCGCATGCGCCGCCTCGGTGAGGTTGTGCGGCGGAATCTCGGTGGAAAGACCGACAGCTATTCCTGACGCCGGGTTGCAGATCGGCGGAATTCTTGCCGGAACATACGTCGGCTCCAGCACCTTCGGATCCTGCAGATACGTCTGATGGAACTCGACCGTCTCCTGCTCGATGTCCCGAAGCAGGAGCTCACCGATCGGCGACAGGCGCATCTCGGTATACCGGTAAGCTGCGGCGGTATCGCCGTCAATCGAGCCGAAATTGCCCTGTCCCTCGATCATCGGATAGCGCATTGAAAACGCCTGCGCCAGACGAACAGCCGCGTCGTACACCGCCGAGTCGCCATGCGGGTGGTAATGCTTGAGCACATCCCCGACGACCGATGCGCTCTTGACCGTTGACCGAGTGGAGCGATAGCCGTTTTCGAACATGCAGTAGAGAATCCGCCGTTGAACCGGCTTCAAACCGTCGCGGGCATCCGGCAACGCCCGGCTGGTAACCACCGCCAGCGCGTACTGGGTAAATGCGTCTTCGAACAGGCTGGAAAAGTCCTCCTGCTCGAACCCGTCGTTATGCCCGTTTGTGCTCGTCGTTGTTGTCGACATTGATCAGTCCTACACATCCAGCTCGGTGTACTTGCGGGCGCGCTGGGCCAGGAACGTCCGGCGGCCCTCGGCGTTGGTGTCTTCCATGAGCTCCTGCACCATTTTGTCAGCGATGATCGCGTCCTCGATGGTGACTTGCTTCAGCCGGCGCTTCCCCGGGTCCATCGTCGTCTCGCGCAACTCTCGCGGATTCATCTCGCCGAGACCCTTGTAGCGCTTGACCTCGTAATTGTCGTTCTTACGGTTCTTCAACCAATTCCGGAGCGTTTCGTCGTCCCGGAGCCAGGTTGATTTGCCGTTGGTCTTGACCGAATACAGCGGCGGCACCGCCATGTAGATATGCCCGGCATCGATAAGTTCCGACAGTTCCTGATGAAACAAAGTTAGCAGCAACGCCTGAATATGCATACCGTCAACGTCGGCGTCGGTCATGACGATGATCTTGTGGAAGCGCAGCCGGGAGATATCGAACGCCTGCCGGGATCCGGTTCCGATGACCTGCAGCAGCGTCCGGATTTCCTCATTCTTGGCGATCCGCTCGATGTTCGCCCGGGCGACGTTCAGCGGCTTGCCGCGCAGCTTCAGAACTGCCTGAAAATCGGAATAGCGCCCTTGACTGGCGGAGCCGCCGGCGCTGTCACCCTCCACGATGTACAGCTCGGAGCGGGACGGATCCTTGGAGTTGCACGGAATGAACTTGTCCGAGATCCCGGCGTCCATGATCGTGCCATTGCGTTTGCCCTTCCCGGTCATCACCAGCCGGGCGGCCGCCTTGGCCGCGTCGCGGGCCTTGCGGCGCTGTTCAAGCGTGCGAACCCAGTCCTTGACCGCTGGTTCGTTCGCGCCGCACCATTTCGACAGCAGGTCATTGACAACCGAGCGGACGATGCTGTCCAGCCCAGGATTCGTCAACCTGTTCTTGGTCTGACCCTCGAACTGGGGATTCGGCAATTTCACGGAGATCACGGCGACCAGTCCCTGCCGAATCAACTCGCCGTCGAACTCACGCTTCTTGGTGATACCGGTCTTGACCGCCTGATCGTTGAGCACCTTGGTGAGCGCCGCCTGGAAGCCGCTCTCGTGAGTACCGCCTTCAATCGTGCGGACGCCGTTTGCGAACGAGACAATTCGGGTGCGCTCACCTTTATTCGGCTGAATCGCAACTTCGATCAGCACACCCTCGCGCGTTTCCGAGGTGCTCACGGTATTCTTGAAGACCGGAACGCTGTCACGATCGCGTGGTCGGAGCTCCTCAATGTAATCCGGGAGCCCGTTCTTTGAGAGAAACGTCTGCTGGACCATCTCGCCGGCATCGTCGTCCCAGAGCGAGAGATGGTACGAAATACCGCGATTCAGGAAGGCCGCCGCCCGAAGCCGGCTTTCGACAATCTCCTGCTGGTACCCGATCGTCTCGGTAAAGATCTCCGGATCATACTTCCAGCGGAACTGTGTTCCGGTCTTCTTCGGATCACATTTTGAGATCACGTGCTTGCTGGGAACGCCACGTTCGAATATCTGGAAGAACTCCTGACCGTCGCGCCAGATCGTCAGCTCCAGCTTCTCGGAAAGCGCATTGATGACGGTCGCGCCGACCCCGTGCAACCCGCCGGCGGTCTTGTAGGCGCCCTGATCAAATTTCCCGCCGGAGTGCGGAACCGTCAGGATAACCGTCGCCGCCGGAAGCTTCTTGCCGTTCACATCCTTGGGATCGAAAGGGATACCGCGAGCCTCATCCCGGACAGTAACCCAGCCGTCAGGATCGATCTGCACCCAGACATTTTTCCCGTAACCGGCGATCGCCTCGTCGGTGGCATTATCAACCGCTTCCCAGATCAGGTGATGCAGGCCGGTCGATCCGGTCGAACCGATGTACATTCCCGGACGGGTGCGGATCGCTTCAATGCCTTCGAGCACGCGAATGTCTGCGCTCGTATAGGTCCGTGTTTCTGTCGCCACCGTCATTTATTCTCCGTCGTCAATCACCAGGCGTCACCAGACTCCGCGTCAGCCGGGACCCCACCTCTCCCCAAACGAATGATTCTACGCGTTTGAATGCGCGGCGCAATGTCCTTATGGCGAACAGCAAACTAGAACATGTGTTCGCGCCACATGAAAATTATACGCGCGGCATTGTCTGTCTGTCAATAGAATGGCGCATACGTACGCGAAGAATGGTTACATGCAGATAGTTTCTGCCTTGACGTCACACCAACTATCGTCCGCGAGTTGACCAGCTAAACACCACTGAACTGTTCTCGCAGCTCCGGTATTACCCTCTCGGCGATGCTCTGGATCGTCTTGTTCACCGGTCCTTCGGGAATGCGGTAAAGGAAGGTACGCACTCCGACCGCATGGTAATCAGCCACGTGCTTGCGAAAGGCGTCTTCGCTTTCGAGTCCGGCGTTGCTGGTCAATCCCCGGCGAATCTCCGCTGGATCACGACCGATCTCTCGGCACGTCTCATCAAGCCGCTGTGAATGGGCCGCATACTCCTCCGGGGTTCCGTTCCCGTCCCATTGATCGGCGTATTGTGCGATGTACCGCATCATTCGCTTGCCGCGGGAGCCGACGAGAACCGGCATGTGGCCGTGAACCGGCTTCGGTTCAAACGGCGCATTTACCAGTGAGTAGTGCTCGCTCTCTAAGGTAGTTCGCTCCTGATTCTCCATCCGTCGGAACATCTCCATCGCCTCGCCAAAGCGATCGACGCGCACCTTCGGCGACGGAAACTCGATCCCGTACGCTTCGTGTTCGCGCTCGTTCCAGGAAGCGCCGATCCCGAAGATCAGCCGGCCGCCGGAGAGATGATCCACGGTAACTGCCTGCTTGAACAGGATTGCCGGGTTTCGATGCGTCAATCCGGTGACCAGCAACCCCATCTGCAGTCGTTCAGTTCGCTCGGCCATCCCGCCGAGAAGGGTCCAGCCATCCAGGCATGGACCCATTTCTTCGTCACGCAGGGAGAAGAAATGATCGAACGCCCAGGCTGAATCCCAGCCGGTCTCCTCGGCAAACGCCCATTGCTCCCGCATCTCGCTCAGCGTTCGCCGGTGCTGGCCGGCGACGATCCCGAACGTTATCTGGTCAGCAGGCGGGTTCTTGCCGTACGTCGGTCCACCGATCATCGAGTTCCCTTCCCCAGGGTTCATGGCGTATCGTTGCGGTGTCTACTCGCCGTCCAGTTGCTGTCGAAGCTCCGGGATCACCTTTTCGGCGATATTCCGGATCGTCGGGCTGACCTCGCCAAGCGGCATATCGAACAGGAACGTCCGCACACCGACCGCGTGATACGCCTCGACATGCTTGCGGAAGACATCCTCGCTCGCGAAGTTATGTCCGCCGCCCGCGAGAACGCGGCGAATCTCGGACGGGTCCCGTCCGATCTCCCGGCAGAGCTCATCGAGCCGGGCAGAATGCTGCGCATACTCTTCCGGCGTACCGCGTCCATCCCACTGATCGGCATACTTCGCGATATGCCGCATCATTCGCTTGCCCCGGGAGCCGACCAGGATCGGAATGTGTCCGTGGACCGGTTTCGGCTGGAACGGCGCATTCTTGATCTGGTAGTGCTGTCCCTCGAACGTGGTGTGTTCGTCGGTCTCATAGCGTCGGAAGATCTCCATCGCCTCGCCGAAGCGATCGACGCGATCTCTCGCCGACGGAAACGGAATTCCGTACCACTCATGCTCTGGTTCGTTCCAGGCGGCCCCGATCCCAAGGATGAAGCGACCGCCAGACATATGGTCGAGCGTCACCGCTTCCTTGAACAGAATGGAAGGATGCCGGTGGGTCAGACCCGTGACCATAAGGCCGAACTGCAGGCGCGTGAAGTGTTGCGAGAGGCCGGCGAGCATGGTGTTGCCTTCGAAACACGGCCCCTGATCCCCGTTGTACATGGAGTAAAAATGATCGAATCCCCATGCGGAATCAAGTCCGGACTCTTCGGCGAAGCTCCACTGATACTTGAGATCCTCCCAGTTCAACCAGTGCTGGCCGGTAACGATTCCGAAATGCACTTTGTCCGCTGGCGGGTTCCCACCCATTGTTGGCCCGGTAACCACAGGCAATCCTTTCCTGATAACGTCGAGGCGACGTCCGTCACAGTCGATCCATCTTGATCATCTGCATAAACGATACCAGTTAGCGGTCGGGCTGTTTCGCGAGGTAGCGGTGAATGTGATCCCGGATTCCCTGCGCGGAATCGAGAGCTGTCTGAGCGAGGTA
>SKTL01000017.1 GCA_007122555.1 Thermomicrobiaceae bacterium
GGTTCACGAACTCGGCGGACCTCCCTGGGCGATGCTCAACCCATTCGCGATCAACCTCAGCGGCAAGAACACGCCCCCGTTCGGTCTTGGTTCTCCGCCCGCCGCGACACAGGTCGGGCGGTTTCGGGTTGCGGCGCAACAGCTTCTGGGAAACCGGCTGCTCTATCGCGACACCACTCGATATGTTGACCGCCTTCGTCAACGTGTGGGCCTGCTTGCAACCGGACAGGTTTTCTGGGATCGCGCCTGTTCACCTTTTCTGTATATGCAGGGATCGATCAAAGGGCTGGAGTATCCGCGCACCGACCTGCCGCCGCAGTTCCACTTCATCGGACCGACGGTGTCCCGCGAGGCGGCTCAGCCGTTTGAGCCCCCGGAGTGGTGGGACGAGCTCTCATCGGGCAGGCCGGTCGTACTGGTGACGCAGGGCACCCTCTCAACGAGCCCGGATCAACTCCTGCGCCCGACGATCGACGGGTTGGCGGACGAAGAACTTCTGGTCGTCGCCACAACCGGCGGGACGCCTGTTGATACGTTGACGAAGGACGGAGTTGCAGAAAACACCCGTGTTGCATCCTTCATTCCGTTCGATGCACTGCTTCCAGAGGTTGATGTTATGGTGACGAACGGAGGCTACAACGGCGTCCAGCTGGCGTTGAGTCACGGCGTGCCGCTGGTCGTCGCCGGAGCAACCGAGGACAAGCTCGAGGTCAACGCGCGGGTTAGCTGGAGCGGCGCCGGCGTGGATCTGCAAACCGCGACGCCCTCGCCGGCTGCCGTGGGACGGGCGGTTCGGACGATTCTGGATGACAAACGGTATCTTGATCGCGCCCGGGATCTCGCAGTCGAATTTCAGCAACACAACGGCGCAATCACTGGAGCTGACCTCATCGAGGAACTCGTTCGCACCGGAGCGCCGGTGATCGACCGCACGAAGACCTCCGCACCATTTCCAGCCTGGTGATCCGCCTTCATTCCGCGGTCGCGCAGAGACGCGCAACCCTCATCTCTGCGCTATATTGGCCGAAACCTTGACGAATACGTTCGACAATACCATCCCGACACGCGATTGGAGCATCATCATGCGTCTGGACGGCAAAGTGGCGATAATCACCGGCGCCGGGTCCGGCATCGGCAAAGCGACCGCAGAGCGCTTCGCCCGCGAAGGAGCGACGGTGATGGTCGCCGAGCTCGATGGAGAACGGGGCGAAGACGTCGCGAAGACGATCAATGCCGGCGGCGGCAAAGCGCTCGCGCTGCAGGTCGATGTGACTGACTCGGCAGCCGTGAACGACATGGTTTCCCAGACGATCGCGTCATTCGGCAGGGTGGACATCCTGGTCAACAACGCCGGCGCCTCGTTCAAACAGGACCTGCTGGAAATCGACGATGCGGACTGGCAGGCGAGCCTCGATCTGATTCTAACGGCCCCGTTTTACGGATGCCGCGCGGTGCTCCCGGGGATGATCAGGCAGGGTTCTGGATCAATCATCAACATTTCTTCGGTGCGCGGGCTCTCCGGGACTGGCGAGGAGGGGTACAGTGCCGCGAAAGCCGGGTTGATCAACCTGACGCTCAACATGGCGGTACGGTACGGAAAGCACGGCGTTCGCACCAACGCGATCTGCCCCGGGACCGTGAAGACCGGATTGACGGGCGGGCTGGAATCCGCGCCGGATGTCGCCCGGACAGTGGCGCAGCGTCATCCGCTGGGCCGGCTGGGCGAGCCGGAGGATGTCGCCTGGGGCTGCCTCTATCTGGCGTCTGACGAGGCGGCATGGGTGACTGGTGCGGTCCTGCCGATCGATGGCGGACTGATCGCCGGACCGCTGGCGATGATGAAGGAGTTTGCCGGGGGGAACTAGACGGGAGGGCGCGAGGCCCTCCCCTACAGGTTGGCTCTGGATTGGCGAGAAGACACGAGACTTTCCCTGGCGGTTCGTCACGTTGAGCTAGGTGAGACCGGGGATGTTCATTCCGCCGGTGAGCGCCCCCATCTTCTCCTGGGAGAGGCTTTCGGCGCTGGTCATCGCTTCATTGATTGCGGCGAGGATCATGTCTTCCAGGATTTCCATGTCCTCGGGGTCAACCGCTTCTGGATCGATCTTGATGTTCTTCACCGTGCGCAACCCGTTGACGGTTACCTTTACCGCGCCGCCACCCGCGGTGCCTTCAACCTCGGTCTCCTCGAGTTCCTGCTGAATCTTCTCCAGCCGGGCCTGCATCTGCTGCATCATCTTCATGTTTGGTTGCATGGCGATATCCTCTGCGGTTACTGGGGTTTCCAGTCGGTCATATTCATGGACGTCAATGCCCGAGTATAGCAGTTCAGCCGCCCGCCGAAGCCGGAGTTCGCTCCTGCTTCCAGGCATCGATTCGCCGGATCATCTCCCGCGCGTTCTGACGGGAGGCGTCAGTTACCGGGCTGCCATCCAGCATGGCTGCGATTTCATCCAGGCGCTCCTGATCGCGGATCTGTGCGATCTGCGTCTCGGTGCGGCCGTCAGATTCGAGCTTGGCGATCTTTAGGTGATGATCGGCAAACGCCGCGATCTGCGGCAGGTGACTGATCACGATGACCTGGTGCTCGCTGGCCAGCCCCCAGAGCTTCTCGCCAACGGCCTGCCCGCTCCGTCCGCCGACCCCGACATCCACCTCATCGAAGACGAGCGTGGGAGTGGAGTCGGCATCGGAGAGGATCGATTTCAGCGCCAGCATGAGACGCGCAGTCTCGCCGCCGGAAGCGATGCGCGCAAGCGGCCGGGGTTCTTCTCCAGCGTTCGGCGCAATCAGGAACTCAACCCGATCTATGCCGGTCTGATCGAACGGGATCTCAACTGATTCACTGTCACGACTGATGGTCACCGTCTCGTCACTGCCGAGCTGACGGAAATCGACCTGAAAGACCGCGCCGCCCATATGCAGATCGCCGATCGCCTGCTCGACGCCCCGCTCAAGCTCCCGAGCCGCAGCGCGGCGTTCAGCCGACAACTCCTGCGCCTTGCCGGCAATCTCGTTGCGGTAACGCTCCAGGTCAGCCTCGAGTTGATCAACCCGCTCCTCGCTGGAATCCAGCTCGGCCAGTTCGGCCTCGGCCTGGTCCGCAAACGACAGGATGTCCGGAATCGTGGCTCCGTACTTCCGTTGGAGCTCCCTGATGAGAACGATCCGCTCTTCGACTTCTTCGAGGCGGCCAGGGTCAGCCTCGATCATCTCGGCATAGGATCGGACCGACGGAGCCCATTCTTCAAGCAGATAGAGGGATTCCCGGAACTGACTGGCAATCTCTCCGGCGCCGTGGCGGTCGACCTCGGCGAGGTCATCCAGCGCGGCCGACGCCTGGCGAAGTCGATCCAGCGCGCCTGATTCGCCGTCAACCGCATCCGAGTCGCCTTCGATCAAGCGGTAGGCCCGCCAGGCGGTGTCACGCAAGCGCTCGGCGTTTCCGAGCACCTGACGTTCACGGTACAGTGATTCCTCTTCGTCTGGCTGCAACGCAGCTTCCGCGATCTCCCGCACCTGAAACCGGAGCAGATCAATCTGATGAGCTCGTTCTCGCTCGCCTGATCGTATCGATTCGAGTTGATCCCGCGTCCGCCGGTACTGCCTGACCAGCTCCGCAATCTCGGTCCGTTTCGCGGTTGTCCCGGCGTAACTGTCCAGCATAGTCAGGTGTTCGGCCGGACGCAGGAGTGATAGATGCTCGCTTTGCCCGTGTATATCAACCAGAAGCGCGCCGATCGACGCCAGATCCCGCGCGGGAACCGTCCGTCCGTTGATCCGGGCGACGCTGCGGCCCGTTCCCCGGATATCCCGTGTGAGAATAAGCGTCGCATCCTCGTGCTCGACGCCGATCTCG
Organism: Thermomicrobiaceae bacterium; assembly: GCA_007122555.1. GTDB lineage: Bacteria > Chloroflexota > Chloroflexia > Thermomicrobiales > Thermomicrobiaceae > SLMJ01. Next base: position 3,860 of record SKTL01000017.1, read on the forward strand.
TCGAGCTGCTGGACGATGCGTTCCCGGTTTGGCATCCGGTCGAGATCGAACACTGCCTCAACCCAGGCATTGTCGGCATCCGTGCGGACCAGATCAGCCGAAATCCGAGAGCCGAGCACCGCGCCGAGCGCGTCGATGATAATCGACTTCCCGGCGCCAGTCTCACCGGTCATCGCCTGGAGCCCGTCTTCAAACGAGACGCGCAGATCCCGGATAATCGCGAAGTTGCGGATTGCCAGCTCCAGAAGCATAGGTTCCTCGTCTGGATGAGATCAGTTCAATCGTGGAATGACGTCAGCTGGTAACGCGTCACCCTGTAACTATAGCCATGAGGCGTTAGTTACTGGTACCCGCCTGTTCGGCCCGGAGAATATCGATCGTCTCCACGGCGTGCCGGAAATGCGGGATCACGATGCTGCCGCCGACGACCAGTGCGACATTCAACGCGTCGTAGAGCTCATCATCGCTCCAGCCTTCACTAATCGACTTCTCCAGATGGTAATCGATACAGTCGTTACAGCGCAGGACGGTTGACGCGACCAGGCCAAGCAGTTCCTTGGTCTTGCTATCGAGCGCCTGATCCCGGTAGGCGCCGGAATCAAGGCTGAAAAACCGCTTGATTCCGAGATGATCGATATCGCCGATGCGGTTGTTCATCCGGGTGCGGTAGTCCCGGAACTCGTTCATGCGCGTATCAGTCACAGCGCCCCCTTTCCTGTCGGCAAATCACTGGTTGTCATGGAACCCGCGGATTCCGTAGCATTCAGCCTATCAGCAGGGAACTCGAGAGACGATACGGATTTGCTATAATCCGCAACGCCATTGCGTACGTCGACGTGACCGGCTCCAGAGCAGTCGGCCATGTCTGTTACGCGCCAACGGGAGTTGCCGGCAGAATGACCCGAACAGACACCGATACATCCCAGCACACCGGGGCGCACCGGCTCTCGATAACCTCTGAGCACCTGTCAGAGATGATCGAACACGTCCGCTCCTGGTATCCGTTGGAAGGGTGCGGACTGCTCGCCATGCGCGATGACCAGGTCACCCGCGTCTATCGCGGAACCAACGTCGCACGCAGCGCGACGTTCTACGAGATGGACCCGCGCGAAGTGCTCGACTCGATGCAGGACATTGACGAACGCGCCGAACGGCTCGGTGCGATCTTCCATTCACACCCATCAACACAGGCGTGGCCATCTCCCACCGATCGGGAGCTGATCTTTGATCCAGACGTCTTCATGATTATCATTTCGCTCGCCGACGACGAGCCGGACATCCGCGCCTTCCGGGACGACGGCGAAATCAGTGAAGTCCCGATTCAGGTTGCCGATACGGCGACCAGGGGAGAGACGCCATGACCCGGCGAACGATCGGCATTCTCGGCGGCATGGGGCCGCTGGCGACTGCGGATCTCTATACCAAGATTATCCAGGCGACTCCGGCGAACAGCGATCAGGAGCACCTGCCGGTTATCATTCACGCCGACCCGTCGGTGCCTGATCGCACGGCCGCCCTGCTCAGCGGCGGTGAGGATCCAACGCCGTGGCTGGTTCGCGGCGCGAGCAACCTGGCGAGCGCTGGCGCTGAGTTCATCGTTATGCCCTGCAATACCGCGCATGCATTCATTGAGCAGGTTCAAGACGAATGCCCGATCCCGATCGTTAACATGATCGACGAAGCGGCCAGAGAGGTGCAATCACTCGTTCCGAGAGGCGCCAGCGCAGGGATTCTGGCGACTGGCGGCACAGTGGCGGCTGGTCTGTATCAATCCGCGCTCGAGCGTCACGGTCTGCAGTATCTGACGCCCGGAGCTGACGGACAGTCGCTCGTTATGGAGACAATCAGGCGGGTAAAGGCCGGGAAGATTGACCCGGAGACTGTCCAGCCCGTCCTGGCGGCGGTCCGCGAACTCGAAGATGCTGGAGCCGCGGCTTTGCTGGCCGCTTGCACCGAGTTGCCGGTCGTTCTCCGGCAAGACCTGGCAGGTGTTCCGCTGATCGACCCGACCGACGTTCTCGCCCGCGCGGCAGTCCGGATCTCGACGTCCGATGATGCCTGGATTGCGCTGCTCACCGATACCGGGAAAGTGCGGAGTCATGTCAATTGATCGTCAGGATCTGCTCAATAATCTCAAGCGTGCGCCTGATCGTATGGAACGACTGGTGAAGGATCAACCGGACGATCTTCTCTGTCAGGCTGGGGACGGGGGCGGCTGGGGCGCCGTCGAAATCATGGCGTTCCTGCGTGACTGGGACGTCGTGATCGACGACCGGCTCAGCCTGATGCTCACTGAAGACGAGCCCGAGTTCGAAGATGAGGATCCCGATCTGTGGTCGATCGAGCGTGACTATCATGCCGAGGTTCCGGCAAAGGTCAAGAAGGAATTCAGATCCGGACGCGAGCAATTGCTCAAGCGACTCGAGACACTGGACGATAGCGCCTGGCGTCGCACCGCCCGGATGCCTGACGGCAATGTCGTCAC
>SKTL01000500.1 GCA_007122555.1 Thermomicrobiaceae bacterium
GCGCCGGACATCCCCCGGATCATCTTTTCGTAGAGTTTGCCGACATTGAACGGGTTCTCTCCGATCAGCAGCGGCCGCATCTTGTGAACCAGCTCGTTTACGCCAGCGCCCCAGTAGGCCTCGCCAAGCCCGGTCACGCCTTCATCTGTACTGATGCGAACCAGCACCCAGTCGAAGTTTCCGGCGATCACGGCTGTCTGAACATCGGTTATTTTCACTGAGCTCTCCCTTTCGTTCCGTTTCTACGAATCAGGGCAACCGTGTGCCGGTTGCCCTCATCTCCTGATCGCAGATTCGTGGACAACATTCGGATTCGCACCGAAGCATTGTCCATTGCGGCTGTTACCGTGTTGGGGACGTCAGTGACGAAGAAATGACTGCGGAAATCGCCACTGACTATGTGTCACTAATGGCGGCCGGCGACGAGAGCGGCTCCGAACCGTTGCCGCCGTCCCTCGTTGAATCAGCGAAACCGAATTTCTCGGATATTCTCCGGGCGGTTCCAAGCAGCGCAGGGGAAAGCTCATGCGCACGCTCAAGGGTCATGCGGATCGTAGGGCCAGAAATGCTGATGGCCGCGATCGGCAGCCCGGCATTGCCCAGCACCGGGGCGCCGACACAACGAATTCCCTCTTCGTTCTCGACGTCGTCGATCGCATATCCCAGGTCCCGAATGTCTGCCAGCGACTGTTCGAGTTCCTCGCGACTGGTAATGGTATTCTGCGTCCGTTCAGTGAAGGAGATCCGCCCCAGCAGCATGGCCCGTTCGACCTCTGGCAGAAACGCCAGAATCGCCTTTCCAAGCGACGTGCTGTGCAGCGGATTCCTGGTGCCGACTACCGAGTACATTCGCGCAGCGCTGACACTCTCGACTTTGTCGAGATAGAGTACCTCGTTGTCTTCCAGCACACCAAGATGCACCGACTCTCCAGCTTCCTGGCAGAGCGCTTCCAGGTCAGGCCTGGCAAGCTGGGGCAACTGGGCATGCTCAATCAGGCGCTTGCTCAGGCTGAGCATCTTGGTGCCCAGCCGGTAACGGCCATCCTGGCCACTCGCCACGTACCCGCGAGCCGCCAGAGTGCTGATCAATCGATACGTTGTCGGCCGGGTCAACCCGCACCGCTCCGCAACTTCCGGAGCAGAGAGCGGTTGCCCGGAGAACGCGAGACACTCCAGAACATCCAGCGCCTTGAGTACCGTACGAGACACAGTTTCCCTCCCTGGCGACCGCGAATTCCCTACTCGCCACACTGGCTGGCGACCGCCGTGAATGACGCTGGAATACCAACTTCCCTGTAGTAACGCATGATGATCGCGCGCTGCTAAAGTCGAATTGGTTGAATGCGTGAACGATACCTCAATACTTGAACGGCTATTCAAATTTTGCACTCATTTCGCATTTACCGCTATTAATAGCACTCCCGGATACCGGTGTCAAGACTACGAAGCGGCGCCGGCGACGATTATCCTTCAGGCGAGCCGTTCAAGCAATTCAGTCACACTGACAGGATCGAATCACCCTTTGGACCATCTAACCGAGACCGGTTTGGTTCGCGAACGTTCAGGCAAATAGAGTAGAGTTAGGAACAACCGTCCGTACGGCGGATGACGCCAGCGAAGATCGACGCACGCAGGTCTGAGGCGAAGTCTACATCCGCCATGAATTGAGTTTGCTGGCGGCATTCCGCCGGTGGATTTGTCTGGTGACTACCGTGAACACAGAACCCGGTGCGGTGTCAGGCGCCGCGGTGAGCGAAGCGGGTGGAACAATCGTGCCTAAACAACGGCCAGCACGCGCATTACCGATCTGGGAGCACATCACGCTGCTTCCCAACCCCTTGCCCGAAATTGACGAAAGCCATGTTGATCTCCGGTGTCGAGTCTTCTCTCATAATGCGACCATGCCGGTAATGATCGAGCCGGACGGGTCGCGCAGTTCCGCCAAACCGATCGCGTTGCAACGACTTGCGGCCGCGGCCGATCGGCACGGGGCCTTCTTCAGTCTGGGCGATCTGCAACCAGCTTTCGATAAGCCGTCAATCTTCGGCGAGTTGCGAACGATTCGCGACAACCACCCGAATGTGGTGATGTTCGCCGAGTTGCCCGCGAGCCGGCTCATCCCGCAACCAGATACTCCGCTGCTCGAACTGGAGCAGGTGCAGCGCACCGTGAACGAACTTGGCCTGAACGGCCTGCTGATCAATCTCAACGGTATTCAGCAGTCGTTCAAGAGCCGGTATGGTGCGACCTCCGCCGGAACACTGGCGATGCTGGAAGAGCTCTGCGCATCACTCGAGATGCCGGTTATTCCCCGCTCGCTGACCGGGATCCCTCGCCACATTTGCCGGATCATGATCGAGCGCGGAATCTCCGGGGTGATGGTTGGCGGCGCCGAAGTCGTCGACGACTGGTTACGCGAGAATCGACCAACCCAGGGTGAGCTTGCCGAGCGCTATCGGCAGAAACACGAGGCGTTTATCGGTTGGGGGATGCCGACGGTCGCGGCGATCCGAATGCTTAGAGGCATCGGGATCCCGATCATCAGTGACGGCAGAATAGACACCGGCCTCGACGCCGCCAAGGCGATGATCCTGGGCGCAGATGTCGTCGGCGTCAAACTGGCTGGCAGCCGATCAGGCGAAGATAGCGACGAAGCAATCGAGCGGGATATTCTCAGTTTCACCGCTGACTTTCGTGCGGCGATGTTTCTCAGTGGCGCAGCTAATCTCGTTACCCTGCCGCAGATCCCGTTTGTTGCCGTCGGCGAGACGCGGGAATGGCTGGAAGCTGCCGAGACGCTCTGGAAGCAGGATCAGCAGCAATAGCCGTTCGCAACCTTCCGGCTAGTCGCGCGCGCCTTTGTCTTCCGGAGCCTTATGACAGAGCCGGTTGACCAGATCAGACTCAAACTCGGCGCTAATTTCCCGAAACTCGGCGGAGCGATAGGCGGCTACCGTCTCGTTCAGCGCTGATTCGGCCTGTGCGCAGGTCTTGCATTGCTCGAGATGCTCGTCGATTCGCGCGACCAGCTCAGGATCGGGATCGGTTGAATCGCAGGCGGCAATAAGCTCGGCCAGCTTCTGACAATAGGGGCTATCGATGTTCATGCGTCTCCTCGTTCGTGTTCAGATGCGGACCGAGTCGATTCCTGAAGATAAGGCGCCAGTTTCTGACGCAATTCCAGACGAGCCCGGTGCAGGCGGACCTTAAGCGCACTTTCGGATATGCCGAGTACCCCGGCCGCTTCCCTGGTGGTCAATCCTTCGACGTCGCGAAGCACAAACGCGGTGCGCAATGACTCCGGCAGATGAGACACCGCACCGTTCATCGCGTCGAGGAGCTCGGCGTCCAGAAGCTCCCGGCTCGGTTCGACCGAGGTACTCGACAGCGACTGCCAGGACTGATCGGCCTCGTCATGGATAATCCGCTCGATATCGTCGGTCACGACCGCGCGCCGGGCGCGGAGTCGCATGAGCGCGGTATTGATGACGATTCGATGCAGCCATGTTCCCAGTCCGCTCTCGCCGCGGAATGAATCAATCCGGTCACATGCCCGGATGAACGCTTCCTGCAAGACATCCTCCGCCTCGTCAGGATCACCCATCAGTTGCCCCGCAAGTCGAAGGAGCCGTGGTGCATAGAACTTGAGCAGGCAAGTGCACGCCATTCGGTCCCGGCGACGCAAGCCGCTGAGGAGCTCGCGTTCATCATCGTAGATGCTCAGGTCGATTTCCCAGGGTTTCTCCATCACGCCTCTTCTTCTGCGTCTTCCGGCTCGCGGGATCCGTACGGCATGTCATCCGGAAACTCGCGATTGATCGCGGCGACCGCGTCATTGACCGTGAGATGTGTTCGATCCGGTCCGATCATCTGCATCAGCAACGTGTGACGCATCCGTTCCAGCACGTTCAACTTGAATCCTGCCAGATGCATCGTGACGCCTGCCGCCGAGAGTCGCAAGTGAAGTTCCTCCAGTGTTTCCAGCGCGCTGGCGTCGATGTCGTTGATCGCCGTTCCCGCCAGCACGAAATGCTCGAGCGCCGGCCGGGCATGCAGCCTGGATGTCACCTCATCCTGAAGCTGCTGGGTGTTGGCAAAATAGAGGCTCTCATCCACGCGGAAGAGGAGCACTCGCGGATCCGTCATCGTGCTGTGTCGTTCGATGTTCCGGTAGACGTCGGTTCCACGGATCAGGCCCAGCTCAACGAACGCTGGATGGCTAGTGCGCCACAGATACAGGCCAATTGAGGAGAGTACCCCAACAACAATCCCCAGTTCCACGCCAATGACCAGGACGGCGAGGAACGTCACGATCAACGTTGCCGCGTCCGCGCGACGGTACGCCCAGACGCGACGGAACGTGGTTGATTCAACCAGACCGGCTACCGCGACGATGACGATCGCAGCGAGCGCTGCCCGCGGCAGATAGAAGAATGCCGGAGTAAGAAGCAAGACGGAGAGCAGAACGATTCCGGCAGTGATGATCGAAGCCATTCCGGTTCGCGCGCCCGACGTGTAGTTCAGTATCGACCGGCTGAAGCTACCGGTCACCGGAAAGCCACCACCGGCGGATGCCCCGAGATTAGCCGTCCCCAGCGCGATCAACTCCTGGTTCGGGTCAACTCGCTCACGATCGCGACTCGCCAGCGACTTCGCAATCGAAATACTTTCCATAAAACCGACAAGACTGATCAGGATCGCCGCAGGCGCCAGCGCCTGAAACTGGGAGAGCTGGATCGACGGAAACGACGGCGCCGGCAACCCGGCGGGCACGACGCCAACAATCGAGACATTATGGCGCTGATCGAGTTGCATCAACCAGACGATGAACGTTGCGGCCGCGACGGTGATCAACGGACCGCTGCGCGCCAGAAAATTCGCAATTGTTCCCGAGATTCCAAGCTGCTCGAGGTGCGGGCGAGCGAGTCTCTGAAAGTAGAGAAGTGACAGAATGCTTCCCACGCCTATGGCGGTTGTAACCCCGTTGATCGTCCCGATCGCGCCGCCAAGCTCAATCATCTGGTCGAGAAACGTCTCATTTCGGCCGACGGCTAGTCCGAACAGATGGCCGACCTGTGAGGCGGCAATGATGAGTGCTGCGGCGTTGATAAACCCTGATAAGACCGGATGACTCAGGAAGTTGACGATAAATCCCGCGCGGAGAACCCCCATGAGAATCTGAAGAACGCCGACCATCAGGGCAAGGATCAGCGCCAGAGCGATATATTCCCCGGTTCCTTCCGCGGCCAGAGCGCCGACACTCGTCGCCGTCATGAGCGCCACGATCGCCACCGGGCCGACGCCGAGCGCGCGCGAGGTGCCCATGAGCCCATATATGACAAGCGGAATAACGCTGGCGTAGAGGCCGACTTGCGGGGGGAGTCCCGCAAGCATCGCATAGGCCATTCCCTGCGGCACAAGCAGGACGGCGACGATGATACCGGCGATGAGGTCGCCAGAGAATTCTTCACGCCCATATCGAGGGATCCAGGCGAGCGCCGGGACCCAGCGAGTTACGTCAATACCGTCAGGAAGACGTTTCGGCAAAACCCCCGCTACCGCCGATCTCCAGAGTTCGGTGACGTCCGTCGACCGAACGTTGCGTTCCTGAGCTTCACTCCGGTCAGCCCGGTCAACGCGCTGACATACGACCGTTATGATAGTCTTCCCGGGCGCCGGCCACAAACGCGCAGAGCTACGAGCCGTGTTTGCCCGGATCGTCAGCCAATTCGATACCTCGAACCGCTTCGCTGACCGTCATGTGGACATTCGTCGATCCGACCAGCTGCATCAGGTGAGTCCGCTGTAGCCGGTCCATGATCGGCCCCTTGAACTCGGCCATATGGACCGTGATCCCAGCCAGTTTCAGCCGTGTGGTCAACTCTTCCAGCGTTTCCAGCGCACTGGTATCAATCGAATTGACCGCTGAACCGACCAGAATCAGGTGGGATAGCTCCGGACGCGTTGAGACCGAATCCCAGATTGCCTGCTCCAGGCGGTTCGCGTTAGCAAAGTAGAGATTTTCGTCGATTCGAACGATAAGCATGCGGGGATCGCCATCGGTGTCATGCCGGAGAACGTTGCGATACGTCTCCGTCCCCTTCACGCGCCCGAGTTCCGCGATGTGCGGCTGGCTCGTATGCCAGAGGAACAGCGCGATGCTGGTAGCCACGCCCGCTGCGATTCCGATCTCAATGCCGGCCGCCAGCACCGTCACGAACGTCACTGCCAGTGCGATGACGTCGGCGCGACTGTAGGCCATCGCCCGGCGCATCGTCGCGGTCTCCAGCAGTCCGATGACCGCAACGAGCACCACCGCAGCGAGCGTCGCGCGCGGCA
>SKTL01000144.1 GCA_007122555.1 Thermomicrobiaceae bacterium
AAGGCCAATCCTGATTTGAACGCGGTGGGAGTCATTGTCGAAGCCGAGGTCGACCGTAACCGCGGACCGGTCGCCACAGTGTTGGTGCAGTCCGGCACCCTGCAGCAGCGCGATATCGTCGTTGTCGGGGCGACCTGGGGTCGGATTCGCGCAATGCACGATGATCGTGGTCGCCGGGTCCGCAGAGTGCTGCCGGGCGGTCCAGTCGAGATCCTCGGTCTGATCGAAGCGCCGCAGGCCGGCGACTTTCTTCAGGTAGTGGACGAGGAGAAGAGCGCCCGAGATCTTGCCGAGGAACGTCAGCGGCAACGACGAGCCGAAGCGTTCTCCGAGACGCGCGTTGTAAAGCTTGACGAGAACTACTCCTCCGAGGAAGACGCCTCTCAGGAGCTCCGTCTGGTGATCAAGGCTGATGTTCGGGGATCGCTGGAGGCGATCCAGGGTTCGTTGCAGAAACTGAACGAGGAGTCGGACTCAGTCGGAATCCGGGTGGTTCACGCGGATACTGGCGCCATCACTGAGTCTGATGTGATGCTCGCCCAGGCGTCCGGCGCGGTCATTATCGGTTTCAGCGTGCGGCCGGATGCCGCCGCCAAGCGCGCCGCGGATACCGCGCGCGTTGATGTCCGCTACTACAACATCATCTACAACCTGGTGGATGAAGTACGCGCAGCGATGTCCGGTCTGCTGGCGCCAGAGTCCCGTGAAGTCACGGATGGCTATGCAGAAGTCCGGCAGGTTTTCCGGCTTCCAAATCGGGAAGTCGTTGCCGGTCTGTACATGCTGGACGGCAAGGGAACGAGAAATTCGCGAATACGGGTGCTTCGAAGCGGCGCCGTGGTCCACGATGGCAATGTCTCGTCGCTGAAACGATTCAAGGACGACGTGCGTGAGGTCCAGGCTGGGTACGAATGCGGTCTCGGAATCGTCAACTTCAACGAAATCGAAGAAGGCGATCAGATCGAGTTCTATCACGTCGAGGAGATTGCGCGAACGCTGTAGACGACGCGACGGTCGAGCCAGTTCAGGCTCGGCCGTCGCCGCCGTCTCCCGATTCGCAGCACGAGCAGGAGTGACCGTATGTCCAGCAGACGACGCCAGCAAGTCGGCGATCTGATTCGCGATCACGTCAGCGAGATCCTCCAGACCGAGATGAAGGATCCCAGACTCGGAATGGTCAGCATTACTCGAGTCGAGATGAGCCCAGATCTCCGCTATGCGACGTTGTTCACGTCCGTGTACGGTGATGAGGACGAACAACAGTCGACGATTCAGGCGCTCAGTGGCGCGTCAGGGTACATTCGCCGTCTCCTCGCCCCGAGATTGCGAATCCGGCACATTCCATCAATTCGCTTCCGTCTCGATCATTCAATGGAACACGCTGAGCAGATTACCCGGACGCTGAATGAGATTCAGCCATCAGCAGATCCGGATTCGACGGAATCGGATCAATCTGATAACGACGATCAGCGATAGTACGACAATGGTCGAAACCTAAGAGCACACTGGAGCGGAAATGAACTACCCTGTTGAGTCTCCGCAAATACGGGACGCAATCAAGCGGTCAGAACGGATTCTGGCCGTTTCCCATGCTAACCCCGATGCGGACGCCGTTGCCTCGTTGATGTCATTCAAGCGCGCGTTTGAGACGGATGCACGCAGTGTCACCCTGGCGCTCGGGGCGGGTACCGTGCCTGAGACCCTTGTGTTCATTGAAGGACTCGACGCTATCGGGCTGGCGGACGAGATTGACGTGTCCGAATTCGATCTGGTCGCGTTGCTTGATTGCGCCGACGAAGAACGAGTCGGACCGGTTGGGGAGACAGTCGTGGCCGACGCCCTGAAACACGCCCCGGTCATCAACATTGATCACCACGTCACCAATTCCCGTTACGCCACGATTAATCTGGTCGACCCGGATGCCGCGGCAACCTGCGAGATCCTTCAGCTATTGTATGAAGATCTGGGAATCCCGTTTGACGCCGATATGGCGACTATCCTGCTCTCGGGAATCCAGGGAGATACCCTGGGATTGCGAACTCCCAGCACCACCGGGCGTACGCTTCAGGTCTCAGCGCAGTTGCTTGATCATGGAGCCGACCTCGATACGATCGTCGATCACCTCTTCCGCATCCGACCGTATTCCACGCTGAAACTCTGGGCCCAGGCGCTCTCCCGGGTTGAGACCGTGGGGGAGCTCATCTGGACGGAAATCACTCCAGAGATGCTGGAAGAATCCGGCGCGGATGAGTCAGAGGCCGAGGGCATCGTCAATTTCCTGGCGGGAACACGAGGCGCGCGGGCCGCCGCGATGCTGTATCGCAAGCCGGATGGCTGGCGAGTGAGCATGCGCTCCCTGACCGAAGACGTTGATGTGTCGGAACTCACCGGACTGTTTGGCGGCGGCGGCCACAGCAGAGCGGCCGGTTGTTCGCTGACCGGCGACGAGTCTGTCCGGGAAACGTTCTTGAACACAGTCTCCGAGCGCATAAGCACCAGCCCAGGCGCGTCAATCGTCAGGGTATAGAATTCCCCGATGGAACTCCACGGATTCGTGAACATTGACAAACCGCTGGGTTGGACATCTCACGACATCGTCGGTCGATTACGTCGCATTCTCGGTACGCGGAAGATCGGCCATGCAGGCACCCTCGATCCCGCGGCGACCGGTGTCCTGATCGCCGGTGTCGGCAGGGCGACTCGATTCCTGGATTATGTTCAGTATGAGTCCAAGTCGTACCTTGCCCACGTCGTTCTGGGCGTCGGGTCCGAATCTTCTGATATTGACGGTCGCGTCCTGACGAGAAGCGAAACAGCACATGCGGACAACCCTCCATCCAGGGCCGATATTGAGTTGATTCTCCCAGAGTTCATCGGGGATATCGACCAGGTTCCGCCGAAATACTCGGCGATCAAGCAAGACGGCGAACCGATCTACCGCAAGATGCGCAGGGGTGAGGATGTCGATGTTCCCGTTCGCCAGGTTCGCGTTGACGCGATTGAGGTGCTTGAATACTCGCCCCCGGACCTCGTCTTGGCGGTCGATTGCGGGTCGGGGGTGTACATTCGATCACTCGCCCGAGACATCGCTGAGCAGCTTGGCAATGAAGGATACCTCCACCATCTGGTGCGAACGCGCGTCGGCCAGTTCGACCTTTCCAGCACGTTCGATATCCACGCGCTGTGCGAAATGGAATTTCCCCAATCCTGGACATCTGTGGCGACTGCAATCGACATCGGGATTGGCCACTTGCCGGCTGTTGTCGTGAACGGAGATGACCGGATCGCGTGGTATCATGGGCGGTCGATACACGTCCGCTCCGGTAGCGCTGGTGAGATGGGCGAACCGGTCAGAGTTTTGGCCGGAGACGGCTCGTTTGTCGGTCTGGCGACGCCCGAGAACAGTGGCGCCGCTGGGATCGTGCTGCGGCCGCGTATCGTGGTGCCGCAGCACTGATCGGGGAGCTCGTAGATGGATCGAACGCTGGTGCATTCACTGACTGATTTGCCTGATGTCCCGCACGTCGTGACGATCGGGAGCTTCGATGGAGTGCATCGCGGGCATCAACACCTCATAGATCGTGTCACGGAACAGGCATGTGCGCTCGGTATGGCGAGTCTTGCAATCACGTTTGACCCGCTCCCTGCCGAAGTCCTGCGCCCTGACAAGGCCCCGCCCCGACTCTGCACCACCGCTGAGCGAACCTTTCAAATGCGAGAGCACGGCATTGATCGAATTGCGGTGCTGAGTTTTGATGAAGCGATGGCGAACCAGTCGGCTGACGATTTTCTTCGAGAGCTCGTCGAGGCGGCGCGCCCCGCGGCGATCGTTGTCGGCGAAGACTTCGCATTCGGCCACAAGCGTCAGGGAACACCGTCGTTTCTGCAGAGTCGTGCCGGCGAGCTCGGCTATCAACTGGAAATCGTCGAACGCATTAATCCGGAGGAAGATCTCGAGTGGAGCAGCTCATTCGTACGGCGCCAGCTTTCCGAGCATGGTGACGCCAGGACAGCCGGGGCGGTTCTTGGTCGCCCATTTCGGCTGTCCGGTGTTGTTCAGAACGGTGATCATCGAGGGCGAGACCTCGGCTATCCAACCGCGAATCTCAACTTGCCGCCGGGACTGATCGTTCCGGCAGACGGCATCTACGCTGCTCTGGTAACGATTAGTGACATACAGTGGCCCGAGAACTTGCCATCGCTCGTTTACGTCGGCACACGGCCAACGTTTGAATCGACTAGTCGAGTGATCGAGGTATTTCTCCTCGATTTTGACGCAGACCTCTACGGTCGAAAGATTACCGTTGATTTTCTCGATCGAATCCGGGGGGATCGCGCCTTCGATTCCGCGGACGAACTTGTCAATCAGATGAAACAGGATGAAGCGGACGGTCGGCGGATACTCGCTGAGTACGCGACGCCTGCTGGAACGAATCCGCAGGAACAGAAACGGAGTCGGTAAGAATGGTGTTGACGGGCGCGGAAAAGGATGCCGCAATTGAGAAGTTGCTGACGCGGGGCGTCGCAGAGGTCGTTGTTCGAGAGGATCTTGAACAGAAACTCCGCGGCGACAAGCAGTTGCGGATCAAACTCGGGGTCGATCCGACGCGTCCAGATATCCATCTCGGGCATTACGTCGCGTTCCGGAAGCTTCGGGAGTTCCAGCGGCTGGGGCACAAAGTCGTCATCATTATCGGCGACTGGACCGCCCGTATCGGGGACCCGTCGGGCCGTTCAGTGCAGCGCCAGATGATGACGGAAGAAGAAGTTCGCTACAACGCGCAGACGTACCTGGATCAGCTCTCGAAAGTGGTCGATGTTGACGAAGCCGAGGTCGTCTGGCAAAGCGAGTGGTTCGGGGCGTTCACGCTGGAAGACGTTATCCGGCTCACCGCGAAGTACACCGTCGCCCAGATGCTCACGCGTGAAGATTTTCAGACCAGATACGAAAGCGGTTCACCGATCGCCGTAACCGAACTCCTCTACCCGCTCCTGCAGGCGTACGACTCTGTGGCCATTCGATCGGATGTTGAAATGGGAGGGACCGACCAGACCTTCAACCTGCTGGTCGGCCGTGACATTCAGCGCGAGAGCGGACAGGAGCCGCAAAACATATTCACCGTTCCGATTCTGGTCGGGACGGACGGCCATCAGAAGATGAGCAAGAGTCTGGACAATTACATCGCGGTCAACGACACTCCTGATGACATGTACGGGAAAGTTATGTCGATCCCCGACGAGCCGATGGGCGAATACTATCGACTGCTGACCGATGTCCCGCAGGAAGAGATCGATCAGATGCTCGCCGACGCGAAATCAGGAGCGGTCAATCCACGGGACCTCAAAGCGAGGTTGGCGAAGATGATCGTCGCTGATCTGCACTCTCCGGCGGATGCAGAGCGAGCCGAGGCTGCGTTTGACAGCGTCTACCGGCAACATCAGCTCCCGGAAGAGATGCCGGAGGTATCGATAGCGTCGGGTACCGGCATTCTGCAGGTATTGACTGCGTCGGGGGTTGCGAAATCGAATCGGGAAGCCCGACGGCTTATTGAACAGGGAGGAATTCGGCTCGATGGCGAGCGCTGGACCAACCCTGAAGCGAGCGTGGAAATCACCGGACCGACTGTGTTGCAGGCCGGACGCCGCCGCTTCATCCGGTTGCTGCCGGGCAGTTAACCATGCCGTACGCAACAGTTGAATCAACCCGAGATGTGCTATAATTCTCGTCGCGAACGCGAATGCTCGGGGTGTGGCGCAGTAGGTAGCGCGCGGCGTTTGGGACGCTGAGGTCGGAGGTTCGAGTCCTCTCACCCCGACTGAGACGCGGGAGTAACTCAGTGGTAGAGTCCCTGCCTTCCAAGCAGGTTGTCGCCGGTTCGAATCCGGTCTCCCGCTCCAAGACGTGATTCCCCGTCTGGCTTGTCCAGACGGGGTTTTTTGTGCTTTGCAGACACTCTCGGTTTTGCGATTGTCTTTGCTACAGTGACGTGCTTCCCAGAAACTGGTCCAGGCATGATGAGAGTCCTCAAGAAAGGGAAGAGGACTAGATGCGCAAGAGTTGGTCTACCGAGGAGCAGATTGTCAGGGTACTGCGCGAGCACGTGGCGGGCATGAGTGTGGCCGAGCAGAGCTGGGGCACATTGTTCGTCTGGCTGAAGGAGCGCGGCCTGCACGGGGTCGGCCAGGTCGACCCCGATGATCACGGCGGGCTCGTTAGCGCCATTGCGAGCCAGTTCCAGAGGGCGAACTGGCAACGCTGTCATGTCAGCCCCACCTCAGTCGCAACATTTTTGGCGCGGTGTCCCAAGACGCTGCAGTCAGAGCTCGCCGCCCAAGTA
>SKTL01000133.1 GCA_007122555.1 Thermomicrobiaceae bacterium
CTGGTTCCGCCGCTGGCGATCATCGTCGGGCATCAGCTCTCGAGCTGGTGGTATTTCAGCGCTGCAACGTGGAAAGCACGAGCAGCTCCGGCTGGAGCGATAGGACTGGTGACCGGCGTAACGCTCGTCTGGGCAGTTATGTTCATGACGGTGTATGCCGGGACGCATCCACGGATAGACGCATCTGAATGGATCTATCAGAATGTCGAACCCGGCTCGACGATCACGCACGAAATCTGGGACGACCGCTTACCACTCCGTTTGAACGTCGGCTCCGGCGAGGTTTACGAACATCGGGGCCTCGATCTGTATTCGGATCGGACTAACGAAGAGGCAGTGGATTTTCTGGTCGACGTTCTGCATGATGTCGACTACATCGTGCTCGCCAGCCAGCGGCTGTCTCACTCGATTCCCCGCTTGCCATGGCGCTACCCGGTTCAATCGGAATACTATCGGCTTCTGGAACAGGAAAAGCTCGGCTTCGAGCTTGCCTACGAGGCGACCAACTATCCCGGATTCGGTTCCTTCAGAATCAACACCCTGGCGGCTGACGAAAGCTTCAGCGTCTACGATCATCCCCCGGTTCGGATTTTCCGAAAGGTTCAGCAGTTACCGGCTGACGAGATCGAGCTGCGGTTCGCCCACGCCGCCGCTCAGCCCAGAATCTCCGGTCGAACGCCCGTAACGCCAACGCTGCGGCTCGATCAACCGGTCAGCGAGCGCAGCGGCAACGCGACGTTCGAATGGTCATCGCAACTGTCCGGTTCAGCACCGGTAGCGGTCGTTTTCTGGCTGCTGTCACTGGCGGTGCTGACCGTCGCCGCCATTCCGGTCACAACGAAGGTGTTCGGGCGCTTTGCCGACAGCGGACTGGGATTCAGCACACTCTTCGGCTTGCTCGGAACCGGCAGCATCGCCTGGCTGATCTGGAGCTTCGAGCTGGCCCGATTCCACGTCTGGCTCGTCATCGGATCGGTGCTCATCTTTGGATTCGCAAACTGGAGATTCATCGGCGCGCCGGTTGATTTGGTCGAGCGGCTCCGGAAAGACAGACTCATCATCACAGGAAGCGCGATTGCGCTCGGAGCCGGCTTCGCTGTCTTCTTGCTCCTTCGCGCGATGAATCCAGATCTCTGGCATCCGTTCTACGGAGGCGAAAAGCCGATGGAGACGGCGTATCTGAACGCGATCGCACAAACTGGCGAGTTCCCGCCTCACGACCCATGGTTTTCCGACGGGACGATCAACTACTACTATTACGGGTTCTTCCTGCTGGCGATGCTCTGGAATCTCACAGGAATTCCGGCGGATATCGCGTTTCAGCTGTCGCTGGCGACAGTCGGCGGAGTTCTGGCGTCCGGGCTGTTCAGTCTGGGAAGCACGCTTGCCAGATCTGTTCTCCATACGCGAAACCCGCGCTGGCTGGCCGCCGGTGGCGCCACCTCCGTCCTCATCGTTATGTTCACTGGAAACCTTGACGCGATTCGTCAGGTCGTCCGCAATCGCTCGACGGATGTCGACTTCTGGGCGAGCAGTCGCGCCGTCGAATTCGGAATTAGCGAATTCCCCTATTTCAGTTTGCTCTACGCCGACGTCCATCCCCATCTCATCGCGGCGCCTATGCTCGTGCTCGTCGTCGCAACCGGATACGCCTGGATACTGGCGAGTCGCCGCGTCGATCGTACCTGGATTGTTCTCTGGGCAGCGCTGGCGGCGATCGCGGCCGGATCGGCGACAGCGACAAATCTCTGGGACGGACCGACTGCGGCGATCATTCTGCTCGCATCGCTGGTGTTTCCGCTGCTTCGGAGCAATGACGCCCTGCGCGCGCGTGTGCTTCTCACGGCGACCGTCGGCCTCGCGGTCGCCGTCGCAGGATTCGGCGTATTCGCTCGCTTTCATCGGGCGTTTTCCCCTCAGACCGATGGACTGGAAATCACGTCCAGCGGGTCGGCGCTGTCAGAATCCGGGATCCACTTCGGTGGACTGCTCCTTCCGATCCTGCTGGTCGCCGGAATCAGCGCATATCGGGCCGGAGTCTCCGGACGGATCCAGTTCGGTTTCGCCGCATTCGGCGCGATCCTGGCGACCGGTTCCTTTCTGGCCGGCGCGTTTGTCGCGGATGACCTAGCCGCAGGGCCGATCGAATTCGTCGTCGCCGGATTCGCTCTGGCGGGCGCCAGCGCGGTAATCACGCAAGCCGCCGGGCGAGTTCGAAACGGCCGTAGCCAGGACGTTGCGCTGACCTTTATCGCGCCGTTCATCGCCATTTCGGGCGGACTGGCGTTGAGTCGACCAGTCGCCGCGGTGTCGTCAATAATGGTAGCCGCATTCCTGGCGTTCTTCTTCGCCAACCGCAATCGGAGCAGCGCTCTGCTGCTGACCGTTTCCGGGGCGTCAGCCGCAGGGCTTGTCCTGGTCGCAGATCTCGTTTTCGTGGCCGATCATCTCGTCGGATCCGACTGGGAGCGAATGAACACCATTTTCAAGTTGTACGTTCAATCCTGGACGCTGCTGGGAATCGTCGCAGCCTCGGCGACAATCTGGCTCATTCATCGTGCATGGTTCCGAATATCAGTCCACGGATCGGGGTCTCCCGTCACCATGGGGGCGCTTGCCGCGGGGGCGATTGTTTTCGCCGGCGTGCTGCTCGCTTATCCACTTCTGGCGACTCCGGATCGGCTGGATCGCCGCATGGAATCCACGCCATCGTTTCCGTCGCTCGCGGGCTACTCCTGGATGAACGGCGGCGCGATTCAGAATACCGCCGGGGAGGAGATCAGGTTCACCGGAGACTACGCGGCCATCGACTGGCTCAAGCGGGAAACGGAAGAAATTCCAGTCATTCTGGAAGCATCGATCGGCGCCTATCGCGGGGGCGGCTCCAGATTCAGTTCCGCCACCGGGTTCCCGACCCCGCTCGGGTGGCAAAGCCACCAGAGCCAGCAGCGTGACGGTTTCGAAGTGAGTGAACGCGCGACTGACGTCCGGGAGCTCTATCAGTCGACCGACATCGAGCGGAAACGCTATCTGTTACGAAAACTCGCCGTCGATTACGTCGTTGTCGGCGATGTCGAGCGATACACAATTGTCGGAGATGTTCCGGACGATGGCGAACCCGACTACTACAGCTCTCCGGAAGGACTTGATGCGTTCCAGCAAATGGTGGGCGACGACCTCGAGATAGTGTTCGAGGATGAAACGGTGATCTACCGGGTTCTCCCTTTCGAGACGGTCGGCCAGGCATCATGACGGTTGTGGAAACGCTGCAGGCCGCTCTGACCTGGTATCTGGCGCTGACGTTTGTCGGAATCGCCGTCTTTCCACTGCTGTACGTCGTCTGCCGGTCGCTCCCCGACCGCGGAATCAGCGTCTATCGCCCGGTCGGGATGGCCGTCATCCTGTTACCCCTCTGGAGCGTGGGGAACATCCTGTCCATCCCGTTCAATGGCTGGGTGATCGGCGCCCTGACGGTTACCGCTGGCGTCATCGCCTGGACGTACGCACTGACGCGCGGCGACATCCTGGCGTTCCTCAACGAATACCGCGGGACCATCCTCGCGTTCGAGCTGGCGACCCTGTCGCTGTTCCTCGGTTACGTCCTGTTCCGAGGCTTCAACCCGGATATTCTCGGCACCGAAAAACCGATGGAGCTCGCCTTTCTCAATGCGGCCATAAACGGCGGGGAGCTTCCCGTTCAGGATCCATGGTTCGCCGGGGAAACGATCAACTACTACTACTTCGGATATGCAGCCCTCGCTGCGATCGCGATCATTACCGGCATCCCCGGCGAGATTGCGTTTAATCTCGGGCTGGCGTCAGCCTTCTCGCTGGCTACTGTCGCCGCGGCCGGGCTTGCCGCGAATCTGGCCGCGGTGTGGGCAGGGTTCGAACGATGGCGGGTCGCCATGTCGGCGCTACTGGCGGGGTTCTTCATCGCCGCCGCCGGTAATCTTCACGCCGCCCGGGAGATCCTCGGGAACCCGACGGGAACGCTGGATGCGAGCTGGTGGGGTGGAATCGGCTGGTCGTCATCACGGGTGATCGAAGATACCGGATTCCCCGACGAGGGCAGCCGGACGGTAATCACCGAGTTCCCGGCGTTTTCGTGGATCTTGGGGGATCTCCATCCGCATGTCATCGCCTATCCGTGGTTGATCGCTGCGATCGCGCTCACCGTCAATTTCTCCCTGGTCGCCATGACGCGCCCAGCGATCCGGCAGGTCTCGCTGGCCTCGATACCCGTCGGATTGTCGCTGGCTGTTCTGTATTCCGCGAATTCGTGGGACGTCCCGATCGTTCTGGCGCTTTTCGGTATCGCCCTCTTGCCGCTGATCTATTCGCGAGACCTGAGGGCCGTTTCAGCGACAATCGGGAGCGTCATGGGGGCATTTGCGATCGCGGCCGGCCCGTTTGCGATGCGATACGACTCACCCACCGGTGTTCACGGTCATGAGTCAACCTCCGTCATAGAATCGGTTCCAGGGATTGGCGAAATCATCAGCTCATTAGGATATGTAACCTGGAATCGGTCGTCTACGGGTGAGTTGCTCACCCACTGGGGCGGATTCCTGCTGATCCTGGTCCCTGTCGTCGCCTGGCTTACCTGGTCCGACTGGCCTGCAATCAGGCGGAACCTGATGTTGATCCTGATAATCGTGTCGATCGCGATCGCTGGATCGCTCATCCTTCCGGCTCCCGCCCTGTTCCTCTTTGGAGTTCCCGGGATTCTGGTCGCTGCGGTCACCCTCGCCGGACCAGATAACCGGGGACAGTACCCGACTGCCGGTATCATTGCAGCCGGGCTGTTCGTTCTTTGTGTTGTCGAGTTTTTCTTCGTCCGGGATCCATTTGGCGACCGGATGAACACCGTCTTCAAGTTCTCGTTCCAGGTCTGGGCGCTGTTCAGTATTGGACTGAGTGTGCTGCTCCCGCTGATGCTCGCACGTGTCCGGCAGACTCTGTCGATCGGGATTACCACGGCGCTGATTGCGGTTGTCAGCGTCGCGATCATTGTCTCCTCGCTGTATGCGCCGGTCTCAGCCTATCGATGGAGCCAGAACGCGCCGGGATGGAACGGACTCGACGGACTGGCGTACGTGGAGCGGGTCCAACCTGATGAACGCGCCGCAATCGACTGGATCAATAATGCGGATGAAACGTTCGGCACAATCCTTGAAGCGCCGGGATGCGCCTATGGCTCCGACAACTTCATCCCACACAATCGGATCTCTGTGGGTACCGGGCATGCGACGGTGATCGGCTGGGACGGGCACCAGCACCAGTGGAGACGCGGCCAGCCGGAACTGCTCGAGGAAGTCGCAGAGCGGATTGAAGCCGCTCAATCAATTTTCGAGCAGCCGGAAGATGCGATCTCATTGCTGGGGCAGTATGACATTACGCACGTCGTGATCGGTGTTCACGAGCGTGACGGATACCGAACCTGCCCCCACGGCGCGCCATACGCGGTCCCCGACGATGAGGCGCTGAGGGATCTCGGATGGGAACCGGTCTTCACGTCATCAACAGTCCGAGTCTACCGGATTGCGGATTGATGATCGTCATCTCCATTAATTGACCATGAATCCGGCCATATGCTAGACTTCAATGCGGTTTGAGGGCTGATGCCGCAGTCTGGCGTATGCTGGTGCGGCGTTCTATTGTTTTCACAGGGAGGCTTCGATTAGCACTTCGAGACCTGCACGGGTAAATGAGCGCATTCGAGTTCCGGAAGTCCGCCTGATTGATGAAGAGGGCGAGCACGTCGGCGTCATTCGCACGCGCGAAGCGCTTGATATGGCGCGTGAGCGTGGCTATGATCTCGTCGAGGTGCAGCCGAACGCGGTTCCGCCGGTTTGTCGTTTGATGGACTACGGAAAGTATCGGTACGAAGAGGGTCGACGCGAGCGGGAATCGCGGCGACGTCAGCGTACTGCGGCGTTGAAGGAAGTCCGGTTGCGGCCAAAGATTGATGACCACGATCTGGATACGAAGGCGCGCCAGGCGCGAAAGTTCCTCAAGTCCGGTTCCAAAGTCAAGCTTTCGGTATTGTTCCGCGGCCGCGAGATCGCGCACCAGGATATCGGGCGAACGCTTCTAACGCGAGTCGGTGAGCAGTTGAATGACCTGAGTACGGTCGACCAACAGCCTCACATGGAAGGTCGCTCGATGGTCATGTTGCTCAGCCCGACTTCCGAAGGGCAATCGACGGAGGAACCGTCCGAGGCCTCAGATCAGCTCGCTGACAATCAAGACTAGAACCAGCCAGGTCTGTCCGGAGAACGGGGCCGCCTGAACCGGGGATGGCAGGACCTGCTGTGAACGTGTGCGTCGAGA
>SKTL01000314.1 GCA_007122555.1 Thermomicrobiaceae bacterium
CCGCACCGGAGCGCGTTCTGCAACATGGGCATCCTCGGCGGCTGGATAGATCCGGCGAATGACGAAGAGGTGATCAACTGGGCTCGCGCGTTCCACAGCGCGATGCAGCCCTTTTCCAACGGTGGCGTCTACGTCAACTACCTGCAAGGCGACGATGGTGAGAACGTCGACAATGGCGCATATGGCCAGAATCTCGAGCGGCTGCAACGAATCAAGGCGAAGTACGATCCGGACAACCTGTTTGACGCCCATCAGCGGATCGAGGCGCGGTCCGCGGGGTGAATCCCACGTGTACCGATCACGTCATCGCGCCTGAAATCGCTATGAGGGATCGATTTCGAGCGAGCTGTATCACTTGTTGACACGGCAGTTGACACAGCGATCATGACGTCTTATTGTGGACAGACACGGTACACGTCATCTGCCGATTCGGCAATGAGTCCGGATCGGCGTTTTCTTTCTCGCCCGTCTCTGCGGTGCGCTGATGGGCGAAAACAACGGAAGGACCCACATCTGATGGACGGGGATCGAACGCTCCAGGGATTGCTCCAGGCTGCCGAATCAGGCAAGTGGACTCGTCGCACGCTCTTGAAACGCGCGGCAGCGCTCGGCCTGAGCGCTCCGGCAATCGCGGCATTGCTGGCCGCCTGTGAAACAGACGACGATACGGACGATGACGTTGTCGAAGATGACGATTCAGTCGATCCCGGTGATGAGCCGGAGGACGACGAAGATCCGGACGTCGACGACGAGCCCGACGAGGAAGATGACGAAGAAGACGACGATGAAGTCGCCGATGAGCCGGAAGACGAAGGAGAGGGCCAGTATGGCGGCGTCCTTCGCGTTGCGACGATCGGCGAACCGAGCACGCTTGATGAGCATCAGACGACCGCGGGACTGACTGCCGAGATCGGTTACTGCATGTACGAGACCCTGGTTGCCTATGATCGGAACTTCGAGCCGATCCCCATGCTTGCCGAGTCATACAACGTCAGCGATGACGGCACGGTGCATACATTCAATCTGCGCCAGGGCGTCCCATTCCATAACGGTGACGAGATGACCGCTGAAGATGCGGTCGCTTCGATCGAGCGCTGGGGTTCCATCAGCGGAGTCGGCGGCAACATCATGGATGTCACCGAAGAGATCAACATCATCGACGACCACACCTTCGAGTGGATCACCAGCATCCCGTACGGCACGATGCTCGTGGGTCTTTCAAGCAACACCCAGGCCTGCGTCATCTATCCAAAATCAGTCATCGATGAAGCCGGAGAAGAGCCTCTGACCGAATTCATCGGCACAGGCCCATACCGGTTTGTCGAGCATGTTCCGGACGTCCACATTCGCTTTGAGCGGTTCGAGGATTATGCCGCTGTTGAAGGCGGCATCGACGGTTATGCCGGACAGAAGTTCGCCTATGTCGATGAGATCGAGTTCATTCCGGTCCCCGATGAAGGCGCCCGCGTGGCCGGCATGCAGGCCGGAGACTATCACCTCGTCATGCAGCTCAGTAATGACCAGTATGACGCGCTGATCGACTACGACCACCTTCGGGTTGAGATCCTGCCCCCGAGCAACTGGGATGTCTTCTTCCTGAACTGGGAAGCGCCGCTGATGCAGGATGAGCTGATCCGCAAGGCGTTCCAGGCAAGTCTGGACCATATGCCGATTCTTCAGGCCGCGCGTGGCGGCGGCGACTTCGTGGCGCTCGACCCGAGCCTGATGATGGAGCCTACGCCGTGGTACACGACGGCGGGCGAGGAGTACTACAACATTGCCGATCCAGAGCTCGCCGCGGAGTATCTGGAAGAGGCGGGGTACGACGATACGCCCATGCGGTTCATCGCAACTCAGGAATACGGCTATATGTACAACTCTGCGGCTGTCGCCGTCCAGCAACTCGAAGACGCCGGGTTCAACGTCGACCTGCAGATCTATGACTGGTCCACCATCCTCGAGATGCGTGCTGATCCGGATGCCTGGGACGTGTTCGTCACGGGCCACGGTTTCGTGCCGGACCCCAGCCAGATCACCTACGTCGGTCAGATGAACGTCTATCCCGGCTGGTGGAGTGATCCCGAAGCGCTGGAACTGGCCGACGAGCTTATGAGCGAACCAGACTTCGACCGTCGATTCGAGCTCTGGGAACAGATCCAGATTCGCGCCTATGAGACGGTCCCGGCAGTTAAAACCGGCGACTCGAGCGTTATCGCCGTCTGGTCGCGGGATGTTGGCGGGTTTACGACCCAGCTGCAGCGCGGGATTCCATACTGGAACGTCTGGCTGGAGCAGTAGACCGCGACCAGCCCGGAACGACGCTCCGGTCATTCGGATGACGGAACGATTGGTGGAAAACGGCGGGATGGCCTTTCGGCCATCCCGATTCTCGTGCGCCGTTCCGTTTAGCGAACGACACTTTCATCGTCATTCACGAGTCCAGGCATGGAGGGCCCTGTTCGCTCTCGCGAGGGCACACGCAGCGCTCCCCCGGCAGTATCCGGTCTCCCGGAAGGAGAGCACGTGTCTGCCATTCGCGAGCACTTTGTTTCAGCTGTTGAATCAGCAGTTGACACGGGTTGCGTCTCGCTTTACGGTGAACGTGTACAGAGCATGGGATTGTGGATTCGGCCAGAACGCTGGATCCGCAAGAATTCACTTCGCTCGACGTAGCATGTATGCGCTGGGCGAAGGCAATGGAAGGGACCCCTTCTCATGGATCAGGACCGAACACTTCGAGGTCTGCTCCACGCCGCCGAATCCGGCACGTGGACCCGACGGTCAGTGCTGAAACGAGCGGTAGCGCTCGGCCTGAGCGCTCCGGCTCTCGCAGGGTTGCTCGCTGCCTGCGAAACCGACGACGATACGGATGATGTTGTCGAAGACGACGACGCTGAAGATCCTGTCGACGAACCGGATGATGACGCGCCCGATGACGATGAAGAACCCGAAGAGGACGCCGAGGATGATGAGGAACCGGACGACGAACCAGATGACGAAGACGACCGCCAGGGCGGCCGCCTCATCGTCGCGGTGATCGGCGAGACCGTCACTCTGGACCAGCATCAGACAACGGCCAGCCTGACCGCCGAGATCGGCTATTGCATTTATGAACCCCTGTTCGCCTACGACGCAGACTGGGAAACGACTCCACTGCTCGCTGAATCATATGACGTGAGCGACGACGGCACGGAGCACACATTCACCCTCCGTCAGGGCGTTCAGTTCCACAACGGCGAAGAGATGACGTCCGAGGACGTTGTCGCCTCCATTGAACGCTGGGGACGCATCGCTGGAGTCGGACAGAACATCATGGAGGTGACCGAGAGCCTCGAGGCTGCCGACGACTACACCGTCGAGTGGATTACATCCGAGGCCTGGGGCACGATTCTCGTCGCCCTGTCCAACAACACCCAGGGTTGCGCGATCTATCCCAGCTCCGTGCTCGAGGACGCGAGTGATGAACCGCTGAATGAGTTCATCGGAACTGGTCCTTATCAAATGGTCGAGCATGTCCCGGACGTCCACATTTTGCTGGAGCGATTTGAGGACTACGCGGCGCTGGAAGGCGAGCCTGACGGGTACACCGGGCACAAGTATCAGTACGTTGATGAGATCGAATTCGTCCCGGTGCCGGACGAGGCTGCCCGGGTCAGCGGCGCTCGAGCGGGTGACTACCATATCGTTATGGAAGTCTCTAACGACCAGTACTCAGTGCTTGCCGACGAAGAAAACCTCCGTGTAGAGATTCTGCCGCCAGCCTTCTGGGATGTCTTCTTCGTCAACTGGGAGTCCCCGGTGATGGGCGACATCAACATGCGGAAAGCGTTCCAGGCTTGTCTCGACCATGAGGCGATCATGGAGAGCGCGCGCGGCGGTGGGGACTTCGTCGAGCTCCACCCCGGGTTCATGCTTCCGCCGACCCCGTGGGTATCAGAGGCTGGCGAGGAGTTCTACAACGTAAATGATCCAGAACTCGCCGCGCAGTACCTGGAGGACGCCGGGTACGACGGGACGCCGGTGCGCTTCCTGGCGACGCAGGAATATTCCACGATGTACAACGGGGCCGCAGTAGCCGTCCAGAACATGGAAGACGCCGGTTTCGAGGTCGACTTTCAGGTGGTCGACTGGGCCACGGTCCTTGACCGTCGCAGCAATCCAGACGCCTGGGATATCTTCGTCACCTGGCACGGCTTCGTTCCGGACCCCAGCCAGGTCACCTTCGTTGGGCAGATGGGCGAGTATCCCGGCTGGTGGACTGATGAGGAAGCGGGTGAACATACCCTTGAGCTTCTTCAGAATCCGGACATGGATGCCCGCCTTGCAGCCTGGGACGAGGTCCAGCGGCGAGCCTACGAGACCGTGCCGTGCGTCAAGCTGGGGAACGCCAGCACGATCGCCGTCTGGTCGATGGATGTTGGCGGCTACACGGATCTGTTCCAGAACGGTATCCCGTACTGGAACGTCTGGCTGGAAGACTAGAACCGCCGGTTCGATTTTCTGTTCCGCTGGCTTCTCGAACGCGGGAGGGTTATTAAGCCCTCCCGCTGCTGTTTCGCCAGAACGCCTGATAGACACGCGAATGTTGGTCCCGCCGCGCTGATGTGCAATAATAGGCGCGATCGAGAACGATCATGCGCGGCTGCATGCCCGCCAAAAGGCGGGGTTTCTCAGGTAACAGTGACTGACTACACCAGACGTCAACGAATCAGCAGGCCCAAGGAGGAGCATGGCACGCTACACAGGTTCTAAACACAAGCTGTCGAGGCGCGAAGGCGTCAATCTCACCGGCACGCGATCCCGCTCGCTTGATCGACGCCTGAATGTGCAGCCGGGTGGTCGCCGCCGCATGCCACAACGCCGTATCAGTGAGTACGGCCGCCAGCTTCGCGAGAAGCAGAAGCTGAAGCGCTATTTCGGCATGCTGGAAAAGCAGTTCCGTAACACCTTCGCCGATGCGCAGCGTTCAACTGATCCGACAGGTGAAGCGTTGCTGAAGCTGCTCGAATCCCGGCTGGACAATGTCGTTTACCGCCTCGGATTCACCCCGACCAGCCCGATGGCGCGTCAGATCGTCAACCACGGCCACGTGCTCGTCAATGACAAGCGCGTGACGATCCCGTCGTACCGGGTCAAGGCTGGAGACCAGATCAAGCTTCGCGAAAAAGCGCAGAACATCCCGTCCGTCATTGAAGCGCTGGAAGATTCCAACAACCGGGTGCCATCCTGGCTGACGCGTGAAGGGACCGGCGCTCAGGGCCGCATGGTCAGCGAACCAAACCCGGAAGAGTTTACGATTCCGGTGGATGTTGACCAGATCATTGCATTCTACGCCCGGTAATCACCCCGGAAAACGAGAGCAGCGGATGCGCGCGGGCAAGCCCGCGCGTTTTCCCTTAACGCGCCTGGCGTGTTCAATTATCCTGGACCCCGGCGAGGACCTGCCTTGTCAGATAGCTGAGGGACGCTCCAGCAGACGCTTGGACGATGTGCTCGGCATACCGGTCAAGCGGAGTCTCTTCGTTGTTGATAATCGCCAAAGTCGCTCCGGTGCGGGCAGCCACCAGCGGAACGCGAGAAGCCGGATTGACCGTCAGCGACGATCCGACCACCAGCACGAAGTCAGACTCCTCGGCGAGGTTCAGCGAGCGGCGCAAATCCTCTTCGATCAGCGGTTCGCCGAATGAGATCGTCGCTTCTTTGAGCATCCCCCCACAGCGCGGACAATCCGGAATCGTCGCCTGATCGTCAATCTCGCCCGAATCCGCAGGGAAGAGCGTCCGGCACTCCAGGCAGCGAATCTGATGCGACGATCCGTGGAGCTCGATAATCCGGCCAGAATCAACTCCGGACTTCTGATGAAGTCCGTCGATGTTCTGGGTGATCACCAGATCCAGCGTACCGGCGTCGATCAGCTGTTGAAGCGACTGATGTCCCACATTGGGGAGTTTGTCGACAAGCTCCGGGTAGCGTTCGCGCCGGCGTCGCCAGTATCGGGCGCGAATCTCGGGATCATTGAGAAATTCCCGGAAGCTGGTCGGCGCGGACCGTTTCCAGAGGCCGTCGGGGCTTCGGAAATCAGGAATTCCGGACTCCGTCGAGATCCCGGCCCCCGTAAAAGCGAGCGCTTGCCTGCTTGAGAGAATTGACTGCGCGATCCGGTCGAGTTCAAGGCGATGGTCGAGTTCCAGGGAAGCTTCCAGCAATCACCCACTCCTGTTATCGTGTATCATCAAGGCTAACAGACGTCATGTACGTGATGATTCTATCCATACGTGAGAAACTGGTGTAACCTGAGATTGATGGTACGCGTCCTGCATTCAAGGGAGC
>SKTL01000302.1 GCA_007122555.1 Thermomicrobiaceae bacterium
ACACCGCGGAGGAGGCTCTGGTGAGATTCGCCGATATCGAGGAATCCCTCGGTGGCGAACACGATCCGGACGAGATCACCGTTTCAGGACGGATCATGACCGTCCGCGATATGGGACGATCGATCTTCTGCCATTTGCAGGATGGAACCGGCTCGATCCAGTTGTTTCTGCGGCGCAATGATCTCGGCGAGGACCGGCACGCCTGGTTCAAGCGGATGATCGATATGGGCGACTTCATCGAAGCAACCGGCCAGCTCTTCCGCACCCGAATGGGCGAAATCACTGTTCAGGCGAATAGCTTCACGCTGTTGTCCAAGGCGTTAACCCCGCCGCCCGAAAAATGGCACGGTCTGGCTGATGTGGAGACCCGCTACCGCCAGCGCTATGCCGATCTTATCTCCAACGAAGAGGTGCGCGACATCTTCGTCAAGCGAACGCGGATCGTCCGGGCGATGCGGAGCTTTCTCGATTCCCGCGGATTCATGGAAGTCGAAACCCCGACACTGCAGCCGCTCTACGGCGGCGCAGCGGCTCGCCCGTTCACCTCCCACTATCACAGTCTCGATCAGACATTCTATCTGCGCATCGCCGACGAACTCTATCTCAAGCGTCTGATCGTCGGAGGCTTCGAGCGCGTCTACGAGATCTGTAAAGACTTCCGGAACGAGGGCATTGACGGCCGGCATTCTCCCGAGTTTACGATGATCGAGTTCTACATCGCCTATGCCGATTACAACGATGTGATGGAACTCACCGAGCAGATGATCGTCCATTGCGCCACCGAAGCGCTCGGGACGACATCGTTCACCTATGCTGGACACGAGATCGATCTCACCCCGCCCTGGCCCAGAGTGACATTGCGCCAGGCATTGCTGGACGCAACCGGGATCGATTACCTCGAAGTCCGCGACCGGATGGAGCTATACAAGGAAGCGAAGCGTCTGGGCGCGGACGTCCATGAAAACGACGTGTGGCCCAGAATTATTGACGAACTGATGAAGACCTTCGTCCGCCCGACTCTCATCCAGCCTACATTCCTGATCGACTACCCGGTTGCGCTCTCGCCGCTCGCAAAGCGAAGCCCGAACAACCCGAACGTCGTTGAACGCTTCCAGCCATTCATCGCAGGCGTCGAGGCGGGCAACGCTTTCACGGAGCTCAACGATCCTCTGGACCAGCTGTCCCGCTTCCTTGAGCAAACCCGCGATCGCGAAGCCGGCGATGAGGATGCTATGCCGGTCGATGAAGATTATGTCAACGCCTTGATGCACGGAATGCCGCCGACCGGCGGATTCGGCCTCGGCGTCGATCGACTGGTCATGCTGTTTACCGATCAGCAGAACATCCGTGAGGTAATCCTCTTCCCGCACTTGCGCACCAAACCGGAAGGATTGGGACTCGCTCACGCCCTTCAGCCATATCTCGACGCCAGCACCGATTAACCAACCCGCCTGGCCCTGGAACCGGCCCGCAACCGATCCAGGGTCCCCGGTTCGATACACGCGCCCCTGTGTGACGCTGCATCAGTTTCGAAGCCTGAACGAGCTCGGTTCAGCGGTCCGCTGGGGCGTTGACGTCCAGCAGGTCGTTGAACAGGCGGAAGCGGTCAGCGACACTGAGGTCGTGGTCGACTTCGTTGTTCCGTCGCCGCGTTTCTTCTTCCTGATGACTTACCGATTCGATATCGGTGTCTACATCGTGCCGAAGCACATCTATGAAGGCGTCGAGTGGGACGTGTATACGGCATTCGATGTTGACGAAGGTCTCCCGGTAACAACGTCTCCATGGCGAGTCGTCTTTTCCTCACCGGAGCAGAAGATCATCGACCGTCGCGACTCCTGGTGGGCGTATGATCAGGGACTGGTCGATCATCTGCCCGAGATGGAGCGCATCATCTACCTGCCGTTTGGTGGTGAAGACCAGACAGCGCAGGCCCATCTCACAAACGCGATCGACTTCTCGTCCGGCCTGACGCCAGCGACGATGGAGCTGATCATCGATCAGAACCCGGCACTGATCACGCACTCCGGACGTGAATCGCCGTTCGGGTACGTCGACTGGTGGCCGATGGGGCTGTTCCTCAATCACGAATACGAACCGTGGGAGGAGGTCAATCTGCGCTGGGCGGTAAGTTACTACCTGGATCGTGAGCAGATCGTCGATGTCGCCGAGAGCGGCGCAGGCAGTCTGTTCCCGCTGTTCATACCCTCCTACCCGGCGCTGGTGCCGTTCGTGGACTACGTGGAAGATCTGCTCGAAGAGTGGAACCCGATCGAGTACAACCCGGAACGCGCCGATGAGTTCATGATTGAGGCCGGATTCGAGAAAAACGGGGACGGCTGGTGGGAGCGAGACGGCGAAGTCCTTGAGCTCGAGATGATGGGAGCCGCCGGACGGCAACTCCTCGGACCGGTTGTCTCCGAGCAACTGCGCCGGGGAGGTATTGACGCCGAGTTTTCCATGCCGCCGGACTGGGGCGATCTCCTCTCCCGCGGAGAGTTTGAAAGCGGCTTCAATGGCCACGGCGGAAGCGTCAGTGGCGACCCCTACTACAGTCTGCTTCTCTACCAGTCAGCGACGGCGGCAGTGCCCGGCGCGCACCAGGTCAACTTCAGCCGCTGGCTGAACGAAGAGTATGACGCGATCGTCGACGAGATGGCCGTCACCTCTCCTGAGGACACGGACGCGCTGATGGATCAGTTCCGCCGGGCGATGGAAATCTGGTTGCCGGAGCTTCCGGCGGTCATGATCAACGAGTTCTATCACCGGATTCCGATGAACACGACCTACTGGGAGAACTGGCCGACCGAGGACAACAACTACGTCAACGGCGCCTTCTGGCATCTGACGTTCCAGCTCGTCCTGAACAACCTGCGCGCGGTTCAGGATTAGATATCAGGCAACCGTCACGTAGTATTCCGGGGCATTCAGGCTCGTCGCCTTTGTGCCCCGGTTCTTCGCGCCGAGCCGGGAGCGGTCGGTTTCCGGGTAGTGTCAGCCTTGAGATCGGGACACCGCTGCCCGTATATCGTCAAGAACAAGTTGATGCAGAGGCACTGCGCGTTTGGGTTCGTGCGTGCGCATCCTCAACACGTAGGCTGGCTGCATCGTCCCCATGATCCAGCGCCCGTCGGCTCGCTGAAACCATCTTCCGCGTTGTTGAGTGAGCTGAAAGTCATCGCCGATAAGCGCTGCGGCTGCTGGGGCGCCGACCGCAAGAATCACCGTTGGATCAACGAATTGCAGCTCAAGATCCATCCAGACCCCGCACGCATCGCGCTCGCGCTTCGTGGCGCTCCGAATGCGATCTCCTGCCCTGCCGGTTTCCGTTGCGTAACATCGGACGATGTTAGTGATATAGATCTGGCTTCTATCAGTTCCTGCAGCACATAGCAATTCATCCAGATAGTCGCCCGCCGGACCTGAGAAGGGCTCTCCTGTTCGGTCATCCCGCTGGCTTGGATACTCGGCGACCAGCATCAAATTCGCTGTGACAGATCCGGACCCAGCCACCATCCGAGATCGCTGCCGCGCCCGTCTGCATGCCTGGCAAGCCGTCGCTGCAGACCTGACTTCCTCCAGACTTGCATAGAACGGCATCTGCATCATGACGTGTCGTCAATTCGCGGAGTGGTCGAGGTCATGTCTTCGTCTTCCGGAACCTCGATTCGGTTGTAGATATACACGAACACATCGCGAAGAGCGGCCGCAATCGGAAGTATAACGATCATGCCCCAGAGACCCCAGATCGAGCCGCCAACGACCACGAGGATCATCACGATCGCCGGGTGGACCCGTACCGCATGACCGTGAATACGTGGAACCAGGAACGTGCTCTCCAGCTGCTGAATCCCGATAAATGCAATGAGCACGAGTAGAATACGGTCCGGCTCGGTCGCCAGCGTCACGATGCCAATGATGATGAAGGCGATAATCGGACCAAGAATCGGAACCAGGTTGGTCAGGCCCGCCAGCACCCCGAGGACGAGCGCCGGCTCCACACCGATCACCCACATTGCCACGCCGGTCGCCACGCCTACGGTGACGCTGACAAAGATCTGTCCGCGTATGTAGGCGGAGAGCACCCGGTCGATCAGCGTAATCACGTTTCGAATGTCGTTCTGCCAGTGCCGCGGCCACATGGTGTAGAACCGTTCGGCTCCCGCGCTGCGGTCCTTCAAGACGTAGAACATCCAGAGCGGGAGCAACGCCAGGCCTGCAGCAAAGCCAATTATTGAGCTCACAGCTCCGAGCGTTACCATCAGCGCCGAACGAACGGCTGACAGAAGCTGCGAGCCAAGATCGCCCAGCGCCTCTTCAATCTGGTCCTTCCACTGATCGGGGACTTCTTCCTCGTAGTAGGTCATGAGCACGTCAAATTCCCGCTGACTGATCTCCCAGTAGCGAGGAAGCGCCTCCATGAACTCAACCGTTTCCCGAATCAACGGAGGGATCAAATAGTAACCGGCAGTAATGGCGGCGCTGAGAAACAGCGCGTAGGTCAGCAGAATCGCGAAGATCCTGCCGAAGCCGGCCAGGATGCCGCGCTTCGGGAAGACGACTTGGAAAAGGCCGATCAGCGGCGTCATCAGGTAGGCAACTACGCCGCCGAGCATAAACGGGACGAGGGACTGTCGCCCTTCCCAGAGCACCCATCCAACGACCGCAAGCGCCAGCAGAATCAATATCAGCCGTTTGCGATGCGGCGATGAGAGATCAATCACGAATCGCTAACTTCCCCGAAGTTTATCGACACCAGGGTCCCGAATTGGCCAGAGCCGGGTATCAGCATATCGCACGTCGGCTACCCCGGCGCCGTTCGGCGTTCATGTCTCCCCGACAACTGACCAGCAGTTCTTCGTTCTCGCGTTCCGAAAGCACCTGTCCGACGCTAGTCCCGTTGATCGTCGCCTGAATCTGCAACCGGATCACTGTCAGCGTCATCGCTCTCGCCGAACGGCAGGCGTCCGCGCAACCGATCAAACCCGCGTCCAACGAAATCGCCAAACTCACCAGCTTCACGAGTAACCACTTCACGGAAATGGGTATTGTGCTGGCCCATTCGCCGGAACTTACGGTAGCGATCCCGCACCAGTTTTTCCGGCGAGCGCTCAATGATACGGCTCAGTTCCCGCAGCACCATATCTCGCAGCAACGCAGCAGCAAACTCGGGATTCAGGTGGGCGCCGCCTTCCGGCTCCGGAACAACCACATCGACGACTCCGAGACGTTGACAGTCAGCAGCCGTGATCTTGAGCGATTGAGCAACCTCCGGCGCCCGGGACGCATCACGATACAGGATTGCCGCCGCACCCTCCGGGGCGATCACGCTGTAGATAGCGTGATCCTGCATCAGGACTCGATCAGCGACCCCCATCGCCAGCGCGCCGCCGGACCCGCCTTCGCCAATGATCACCGCGATTGTCGGAACTCCAATAACGCTCATTGTCGCCAGCGATTCCGAAAGCGCAATTGCGATCCCGCGTTCCTCAGCGCCGTCACCCAGATATGCCCCTGGCGTATCGACGAATGTAACGACCGGCATCTGCAGTCGGTCCGCCAGTTGCATCAGTCGAATCGCCTTCCGGTAGCCTTCAGGAAGCGCCTGACCGCCGCGGCGGTTGTTCTGATCGCTTCGCTCGTGACCGATGAACACGACCCCGCGACCGGCGATCTCTCCGAGGCCGCCAACAACAGCCGGATCGTCGCCGTAGAGACGATCGCCGTGAAGCTCAATGAACTGGGAACTGATCCGGCGAATGTAATCCAGGGTAGTCGGCCGTTCACTATGGCGCGCGATCTGCACTGCGTCCCAGGCCGAGCTCAATTCGACCGGATTTACCCCGTCGGTGGCGCGATCCGGCTTGTCGACATCCGAGCGAGCGCTCACCACGCGCAGAATGGTCGCGAGCGTATCTCGAAGTCGCGGTCGTGCGACAATGCCGTCGACGAACCCGTGCTCCTGGAGAAACTCCGCCGAGTGGGAGTCAATCGTATCTCGACCTGACACCTGCTTGACGA
The DNA here is from genome assembly GCA_007122555.1 of Thermomicrobiaceae bacterium. Lineage (GTDB taxonomy): Bacteria > Chloroflexota > Chloroflexia > Thermomicrobiales > Thermomicrobiaceae > SLMJ01. The sequence goes on from SKTL01000302.1 coordinate 6,022, forward strand.
CGCGCGGACCAGCGAATCCGATCAACGCCTCCGGTTCCGCAAGGATGATGTCTCCCTGGTTGGCGAAGCTGGCGTACATTCCGCCGGTGGTCGGATGCGTAAGCACAGAGATATACGGAACGTGGGAATCATGAGCGCGCTTGGCGGCCGCGGTAGTCTTCGCCATCTGCACGAGGCTCAGCATGCCTTCCTGCATTCGGGCGCCTCCCGAGGCCGCGATAGTGATGATCGGAACCTTCTTGTCGATGGCCCGTTCAAAGGCGAGCGCGACCTTTTCCCCCACCACTGATCCCATGC
>SKTL01000437.1 GCA_007122555.1 Thermomicrobiaceae bacterium
ACGACAGTTGAGCTCGAGCTTGGCGGGAAGATCGACGGACTGCACGGCGAACCGGTCACCGTGTCGGGCTACGTAGAGACGCTCTCCGACGGCGCGTTCATTAACCGGGGACCGATGCATGCCGGGGTTCGCGTCGATCTCGGGCGGTCTGTTGTGTTGCGCTGTGACGGGGTGCAGGTGCTGATTACGGACCGCGCCGAGACGCCGATCGACCTGAACATCTTTCGCCGTCACGGTATCGAGCCAACTGAGCTACAGGTCATCGGCCTCAAGGGAAAGGGTCACTTCCGGGCGGCCTTCCAGCCGATCGCCGAGCGGGTGATATTGGTCGAGGGACCTGGAATCACCGGCGCTGATCTGTCGCGACTGGAATTCGCGCACGTCCGCCGTCCGATCTGGCCGCTCGATACCGACGCCAGGTTTGACCGGCCGGCTACCCGGACCCAGAGCGAAAACGGTTAGCTTGTCAGGTAATATAGAATCACCACTCCCGGTCCGCTGGATACAGGACGTTCCGGCGTTCCGGCATGCATCAAACTCGCTGCTCAACAGAAAGCGCTCGAGAGCAAGATGTCATCGCCAGGAGACGACCAGTTCACAGTCCCATCGCCGTCATCCGCTGCTCACGACGACCCCGCACTGCGTGAGGCGCTGTCGCTCGCACATGAGGCGCTGGGCGGCCCACACACATTGCTTGTCCTCCCGGGCGAAACCGGTGAGTCGCACATCATCGGCGATGAGCAAATGGACCTCGCAGATATTTGCCGGGACCGATTACTGGCCGCCATCGAAGGCGCGGACATCACCTTCGACGCATCGACAAGAACAGGCTCCGTTGTTGCCGACGAGCTTCTGTTCGAATCCGATCAGCCGCGGATCCGCTGGATCGCCGCCGGATTGAACGGCGGTGGGGCGCTGGTCGCCTGCGCCGAAGAACCGTGGGAGCCTCAGACACGTGACCACGCCATTCTGATTGGGTTCGCCCGCATGATCAGCCCGCGCCTGACCGGAGAACCGGCGCCGCCGGCGACGGGGCACGCACACTTGCGAGATCTGATCGCTGAATCAGCGCGGGACGGCATCATCGGGGTCGATGCCGACGGTCGCTGCCGATACATAAACCAGACCGGTGCGGAGCTCGTCGCGACTGACCCGGACGAGATTATCAGCATGCCCGCTTCCGAGCTTTTCGAGCTGCCCGAGAACGAGCAGCTGGACGACGTGCTGCAGATGTCTGGTTCGCAAGTCGTCGAGTTCCGGGATGTCTCGCTTCACCGGCCAGACGGAACCGAGCTGCCGGTCGATCTCACGCTCGTGCCCAACGTTGAATCGTCTGGCGAAGTCAACGGCGCAGTCATCCGGTTTTCTGATCTCCGAGATCAGAAAGCGGCAGTCGCCGCGGTTGAACATAGCGAGGCGCGTCATCAGGCATTCCTCGAAATGACGCTTGACTCGATCGTAACGATCGACGGCGCGGGAGAGATTCTGGAATTCAATCTCGCGGCCGAGCGGACATTCCGCTGCTCAGCGGCGGACGTTGTCGGAAAAGGGATCGCTGACGCGCTCATCAGCTCTTCATGGCGCGACTGGTGGAACACATCGTTCCGGTCGTTCTCAGAGCAAGGAGAGGGACCGCTGCTTGGCCGCCGCGTTGAGATAACGGCCGCGCGGCTTGATGGAAGCCATTTCCCAGCGGATTTTACGCTGACGCGCATTCCGACGCCGGACAGCTGGGTCTACACGCTCTACATTCACGACCTTACCGATGAGAAGTCTAACGAACGACGCCGAAACACTCGCTACGCAGTGACGCACATTCTGGCTGAAACCGATTCCCCTCGAGCAGCGTTGCCGGACGTGCTGGAAACAATCTGTCGAGGACTCGAGTGGGACTGGGCCGCCTGCTGGACGCGACCGCCCGGCTCGTCGGAGATGATTCTTGATCTTACCTGGCATTCCGAGAGCGTGGATCCGCGTCCATTGGAGATCCGTAGTCAGGAATCCGGCCTTGATCCGGGTCATGGATTCCTCGGCCAGATCTGGACCAATCAGACGGCGGACTGGATTGAAGACCTGCGGGAGTCAACTCCCTACCGACGCGCGGACGCGGCGCTCGCCTGCGGGTTGCGAACCGTCGCAGCCATGCCCATTATCGGTCGGACGGAAGTCATCGGCATCATCGAGTTCCTCAGTCAGCAACGCCGGGAGCGTGATCCGGAAATGCTGCGAATGCTCGATTCGCTCGGCAGCCAGATCGGCCAGTTCATCGAACGCAAGCAAGTTGAAGAGGAGCGGGTCCAGATTCTCGCTCGCGAGCAAGTCGCCCGCACCGAGGCAGAGGGAGCTGAACGCCGTCTGGCCTTTCTTGCTGAAGCGAGCGCGCAGCTATCGGCCAGCCTCGATTATGAAGTGACCCTCTCCAATGTCGCCCGGCTGGCGGTCCCGAGACTGGCGGATTACTGCGCCATCGACATGGTTGACGATGACAACCAGGTCCGGTCTCTCGAACTGGCGGACGTCGATCCGGACAAAGAAGATATCGGCCGGCAAATGCACCAGCAGCATCCGGTTAATCCGGAAAGCAACCACCCGGTCGCGCAGGTGCTCCGAAGTGGTCGGCCGATCCTCTTCTCGCATGTCGACGACGATGTTCTCAGCCTGTTTGCCGAGGACGATACCGAGTACCTGCAGCAGTTGCGCGATATCGGCATTGATTCGGCTATGTATGTCCCGCTTGTCGCGCGGGGACGGTCGATCGGGGTCATCAGTTTCGTCGCCTCCGAATCCGGGCATCGCTATGGACCTTCAGATCTGGCGCTGGCGCAGGAGCTGACGCGCCGGGCGGCGATGGCGATTGACAACGCCAGGCTCTATCGTGAAGCGCAGGAAGCGGTGCGAATCCGGGAAGAGTTCCTCTCGATCGCCTCGCACGAGTTGAAAACGCCGCTGACCACCGTCAAGGGGTACGGCCAGATACTCGGGCGCCTTCTGCGGCGTCCGACCTTCGACGCGGACCGCCTTATCCGGCTGGCCGATCAGTTACAGGAGCAGCTCTCGAGGTTTGAGACATTGATCGCCGACCTGCTGGACGTCTCCCGGATGCAGCAACGCGGGCTGGAGCTTCGCCCGGAACCGACTGATCTCATCGCGCTCGTGCGAACGGTGATCAGCCGGTTCGAGTATCCGGCGGAACCGGATCCCCGCCACACCTTCATCGTCGACGCGCCGGACGAACTTCACGGCATCTGGGATCCGGACCGGCTGGATCAGGTGCTGACAAACCTGATTTCGAACGCGGTCAAGTACTCACCTGAAGGCGGCGTCATCACCATTTCTGTCGGGATCCGGGAAGAGGATCAGGTTGAATTGTCGGTGGCCGATCAGGGAATCGGGATCCCGGAAGATGAGCAGGGGCAGCTCTTCCGGCCGTTTGCCCGCAGCGAGACAGTCCAGCGAGCAATCAGCGGCGTCGGGCTGGGGCTCTACATTTCTCAGCAGATCATCACCCGTCACGGCGGGACAATCTGGCTGGAAAGCGCGCCGGGCCTCGGTTCACGCTTTTCGCTCCTGATACCACGAGATTACTCCTCGATAGCCGGGGAAGCCGGAGGGCGCGCCGGCAGCTGACGGTGATGAGATAGAAAACCGGGCGGAATCTCCACAGCCACGGCGCTGATGAAGTATCGTGGAGTGACGATTTCCGCCAGCCCGCTTGATGCGGCCATTCGCATGCTCGCCCGCATCGACGGTTTGTCTGAATATCGTATTGACCACAACGGCAGGCGCTAAGCAGGCAGGACAACAGCGATGGGTAATGAGACGTACAACGCTCCGGACTTCCCGGTTGACAGCGATGTCGAGGATTTTCAACGCTTTCCCGACATCGTCAAAGTCGGGACAACGGCGCCCGATACGGAGCTGACCGATCTTGACAGCGGCGCTCCGGTCAGCCTGCGGGATGTCACCCGGAACGGTATCACCATACTCGAGTTTGGATCGCTGACCTGACCATACTGCGCGCTGGCGTGTCCAGCGCTCGACCGCATGGTTGAAGAAAACGCTGAACGCGGCGTCCAGTCCGTCTTCATCTACGTCCGCGAAGCGCATCCTGGCGAGCATTATCCGGCGCATTCATCATTCGAGCAGAAGATGCAGCACGCCAGGGACTTTCGCGAACGCGTCGGCGTCACCCGGCCCATTCTGGTCGATGACCTCGCGGGAACCACCCATCGAGCATTCGGAACGCTGCCGAACATGACGTACATGCTGAACGCGGCGCACACGGTGCTGTTCCGCGCGAACTGGACAGATCCGGTCACGATTCAATTCGCGCTCGACTACCATTTCGGCGTACAGGACCGGCGTCGGAGCGGCTTACGGCAGAATCCGTTCTACGCCGAACTGCACGGCTTCCGCTGGGTTGATGACAACGCCTTCTTCGACGGGCTCGAACTGGCGGGCCAGCAGTCCGTCGACGATTTCCACCGGGCCAGGGAGATGTGGTCGCGCGGCGAACACCTGGGAACGATCTGGAACAAGTTGCTGTCCTGAAACGCATCCCTGAAAGCCAGTTTGCGGTTCCAGACGCCGGTCTAGTCTCGGAATCTGCCCGCGAACGTCACCAGCGCCTCGACTTGCTGTCGAATTCGGTCCCGGGTGTCCTGATCCGTCAGGTTGATGTCGTCATCAAACAATCCCGCTGAATTGCGCACCATCACCCCGGGTTTCGGCATCGTAACAACGCCACATCCCATCAGCACCGGGAGCAGCGCGGCCTGCGCCCGGGCAGTCCCGGACGGTCCTCCGGACGCCCCCACAAGCGCCGCCGGCTTCCCCATGAGCGGGGTTGTCGAGACCGGCCGGGACGCCCAGTCGAGTGCGTTCTTGAGCACGCCAGTAAACGAGCCGTTGTACTCCGGACAGGCGATCAGGAGCGCGTCGGCGCCGGCAATCGCCGATTTGAACGCGGCAACCGCCTGCGGCGCCTGTTCTTTCTCCACGTCGGCGTTGTACGGCTGGATGCTTTCGATATCGTAGATATCTATGCTGACGCCCTCCGGGGCCTCTTCCTGCGCTGCGCAAAGCAGTCCCCGATTGAACGATCCCTGGCGAACGCTCCCGCAAATCCCGAGTATCTTCATAACCTGTTTCAGACCCCTCCTGATGATTCCAGCGATTCTTTCCGGCACTACAGGCGGTGTAATACGCAAAGATCTTTCCGCCGATTCGGAACGTTCCCGGCGTGCTGTTCATTCCCTGCTATTCAGCAGGTTGCGCCTGGTCGTTGACTTGGAGGCAGCACGGTATTCTATAATCGCTGGTCAGGAGCGGGAGCCTGTGACAGAGCATCGTCCGATTTGAGGAAAGCGCGTTTTCCGGTCGTTCGGATCATCGCAAATCATCCGGCCCATCCGGCGCCGTTCGTGAAGGAGAAGCGAGTCGTATGAGCGAAACCGTTGAAGAACGCAGTCTCGATACCTGGTTCATGGATTTCGAGGTCGTCTGCCGCCGATGTCAATCCAAGTGGCAGCCGCCGATCGCCCGGTTCGTCAATAGCGGGACCGATCCAGACGCCAGACTCGGAATCCTGCTCAACACCATGCACCAATCCTACTGTCCGCACTGCAAGCTCAAGCAGTTCATCGACACCACGTTCGAGTACTACGACCGGGACCAGAACATCGTCATACAGGTGCGTCCGGAGTGGGAATACAAGGCCGGCGGCGGCGAGAAGTATTACCTGAAACGATTTGAAGACCTCATTATGAAGTACAGCAAGACCGACGTCCGGGTGGATGTGGTCTTCGGGATGAAGCAACTGATCGACCAGTATCTCGGCGGGGATGCGGCAGTCGCTGCCGCGCAAGATGAGTGGAATTCCCGCCGGGAAGCAGCGAAGAAACGGCATGAGGAACGCACCCTCGCCACAGAAGCGTTTGAACCTGAAGCGCCCGACGGCGCCGACGAGAGCGATACCGGCACGACTGCCTGAGACAACCGGCATGCGACGTCTGTCCGAACCCGAATTGGAGCAATTTGATGAGTGACAATCTGCCCGCCCTGCAAACGAGAGCCGACGATAGCCGGATCGCTCGCCAGGGACCGTCTGGCCGGTTGTCTGCATTCGGCGAATGGGTTGCGTCGCCGCTCGGCCGCGCTGTTGCGCAGGTATTGCCGGATGTCATCCGGATGGCGAACCGGCCGAAGGCGTCCGAATCGCGCCCGCTGTTCTCGCAGATCCTGCCGTCGTCAGACGGCGCGAGCGGTGTCACGTTGTCCGAGGTTGAAGTTGATGTCAAC